>NZ_JANSIQ010000043.1:0-56478 GCF_047502685.1 Synechococcus sp. OH20
TAACCCCCATAAACTCATCCCGTCAAGAGATAACTCAAAGTTTTTTCGGCGGAGAAGGGATCCGGATTCGCCGTTAGACTGGTGAGGGGATCTTGAGGTCGGATGGCTCTATGGGTATTGTGATTGGGACCGCAGCTCCTGACTTCAGCCTGCCTGCAGTGGGGAAAGGGATCCCGAAGGGGGCCCAGATTTCGCTGGGGGCCTATCGGGGCAAGAGCAAGGTGTTGCTGGCTTTTTACCCGGCGGACTTCTCGCCGGTGTGTACGAGCGAGATGCGCTGTTTTCGGGAGGATTGGGGAGCTTTTCGGGCAGCAGGGTGCGAGATCTTGGGGATTAGCAGTGATCCTGTCTCCAAGCACGAAGCCTTTGCCGAGCAGCTCAAGCTGGAGTTTCCTTTGCTGAGCGATGTGGACAGGAGGGTGAGCCAGCAATACGGGGTGGATAGTCTGCTGGGGATACGGCGGGCCTATTTTGTGGTGGATAGCCAAGGGATCCTGCGCTACCAGCATGTGGAGTGGCTGCCTCTGTTTAGGCGAGATAACCGCGAGCTGCTGGAGGCGGTGAGGGCAGTTGACTAGGGGCGGGCTCTTTCTGGGCTGGACAGACAGATCTGCTGGGCCTGGCCGCTGTCGGGCAAGAGGAGGGGGGCCTGGCCAAGGGGCTCAAGGATCCAGGTGCGTTTGGGTGGGATCCAGCCACCGTGGCGGGGCTTGATCTCTAGGAGGAGCTGGTTGGCCTGCTGGTGCAGGCGGAAGGTGGTGGTGGCCCACTGGCCGCTTGAGTAGGCGAGGGTTTGGCCGTCGTCTTCGTAGAGGGTGAAGCTGCCGTCACCGGGGTAGAGTTTAAGGCGCAGTTGGTCACGGCGCAGGTCGGTGGTGGACTGGCAGGGAGGAGCTAAGGGCAGGATAGAGCCGCTGCGCACGAAGAGAGGCAGTTGGTCAAGGGGGGCGGGGGCCAGCACATAGCCAGGGCCGCGGTGGGCCTGGCCTGTCCACCAGTCAAACCAGGTGCCCGCCGGGAGATAGACGGCTCGGCAGCGGATCCCCGGACGGACGACGGGGGCAGCTAGGAGGGCGGATCCCAGCATGGCTTGGTCTGAGATCTCGTAGGTCTGGGGATCGTCAGGGAATTCGTAGAACAGGGGGCGCAGGATGGGGGAGCCGGTTTGGCTGGACTCCCAGAAGAGGCTGTAGAGGTAGGGCAACAGTTGATAACGCAGCTGGATGGCCTGTCGAGCAATGGCTTCCACTTCAGGGCCAAAGCTCCAGGGTTCGTGGGGGCGAGTTCCCTGAGCACTGTGGCCGCGCATGAGGGGATAGAGGAGCCCCATTTGCATCCAGCGGGCAAACAGCTCGGGAGTGGCGTTGCCCCCAAAGCCGCCGATGTCGGCGCCGACAAAGCTAACTCCCGACAGGCCCAGGTTGAGGAGCATGGGTAGGGACATCTCCAGATGTTCCCAGGAGGATTGGTTGTCTCCTGTCCAGACGGCAGCCCAGCGCTGGATCCCGGCAAAGCCGGAGCGGGTGAGGACAAAGGGGCGCTGGTTGGGGCAGAGCTGTTCTAGACCCTCGCGGGAGGCGCGGGCCATCAGGAGGCCATAGAGGTTGTGCACCTCGGCGTGGGTGGTGCGCTCTTCGGGGGATCCTTGGGGGGCGTCGGGGGGGATGTCCACAATTTGGCCCCCATCTCCAAAGGGGCGGTCGTTGAGGGCCGGCTCATTCATGTCGTTCCAGATGCCATCTACACCGGCTTGAGTGAGAACCCGCTGCCAGGATCCCCACCACTGCCGCACTGCGGGGCGCGAGAAATCGGGGAAGAGAACTTTGCCCGGCCAAACATAGCCGTGGAAGAGGTGGCCGTCGGCGCGGCGAATGAAGAAGTCTTGGACCAGGCCCTCGTCAAAAACGGCGTAGTCGGCTTCGGGATCGAACTTGACGCCGGGATCCCCAATGGCCACCACTCGAAAGCCGGCTTCATGCAGCCGGGCCGTGAGGCGGGCGGGATCGGGGAAGCGGCGGGGATCCCAGGTGAAAACGCGGTAGCCGCGCATGTAGTCGATATCCAGGTAGATGACGTCGCAGGGGATCTGGCGCTGGCGAAATTGCTCGGCAATGTTCTGTACCTGAGCAGCGCTGGCGTAGCTCCAGCGGCACTGCTGGTAGCCGAGGGCCCAGAGCGGAGGCAGGGGGGTTCGCCCGGTGAGTTGGGTGTAGGTCTGGAGCACCAAGGCGGGGGTAGGGCCGTAGATGAGGTAGTAGTCCAGCTCGGGGGCGCACACTTCGATGGCCCACTGTTCAGGCTCCGCCTGGCCCAGGTCGAACTGGCTCCAGTGGGTGCAGTGCAGGAAGAGGCCGTAGCAGAGGCCAGGGCGGAGGAGCAAGGCAAAGGGAATGGCCAGATAGAGGTTGTCACTGTGGGCGTCGTAGCCCCAGCAGTCGCGGGTCCAGTGGCTGTAGCGCCGACCCCGTTTGTTGAGCAGGCCAGCCCGTTCTCCCAGGCCGTAGATGTGCTCGGCGGGGTGGAGGGATTTAACCAGGCGGATCCCATCGGATCCCCAACTGAGGCCAATATCGGCACAGAACACCTGCCCCTGGAGATCCCGAAAGCTAAAGCGGAGGGGATCCCGGTCGATCTGCAGTTGCACCAGAGAAGTGCTGAGGTGAACTTGGGTGGGGCTTTCCTGCAGCTCAAAAGGAGCCGGCGGCCACTCTGCATCCGCCAGAGCCACATCCCAAGAACGACGGGGCAAAAACTCGCCGCTGGGGCTAAAGCGCAGCCGCAGCAGACGAGGGGTGAGCACCTGCACAGACCAGCAGCCCTGAGTACAGAGGAGACGGATCCCCCTGGGATGGGCCTGAAGTTCCTGCAGGGATCCACAGGTTTGCCTCTGGGGCTGGGCGAAGATCTCGGCGGGTTCCAGCATGGTTTGGGGGCAGATCGCTGCCCTCAAGGCTAACCCAAGGCCGCAAGGGAGCAGGCAGCTCCCCACTCTTGTGCGCAGCCAACTCTGCTCCCATCAGTACATCTTTTTAGAAGAGCAGCAGCAATGATTGGCTAGCTCAAACCTCAAAATCCATCGCGAAAACGAGGTGGCAATGGCTCTGAGGATCCCGGCGATAAAACTTCTCTCCTCGCTGTTGCTTTTGGGGGGGTTGTCCGCCCCTGTTGGGGCCTACCCGGTCAGACCGGAAACGGTCATGTCTCTGCAACAGGGGGATCACGCCCAAGCTCTGCCCAGAGCCAGGACAGAGCAGCGCTTCCAGGTCGTGACGTTGGCAAGCGGGTTGGAGCATCCTTGGGGGATGGCCTTTCTGCCAGACGGAACCATCCTGGTGACCGAACGTCCGGGCCGGCTGCGCCGAGTTACCGAGCAGGGGTTGGATCCCCAGCCCATCGCTGGAGTACCGGAGGTGTTTGCCCGCGGCCAGGGAGGGCTGCTGGATATTGCCTTGCACCCCAACTACGCAGAGAACGGCTGGATCTACTTGTCCCATGCAGCTCCTGGGCCAGGCGGCGGGGGGACGCGAGTGGCGCGGGCCCGCCTGGGAGAAAGAGGACTCCAGGATCTGGAAGTGATTTTTGACATGGAGCGCAAGACGCCTGCCCAACAGCACTTCGGCTCCCGCCTGGCCTTTGACGAAGAAGGGTTTCTCTACATCAGCACCGGCGACCGCGGCGAGCGGGATCGGGCCCAGGATCCGGGGGATGCCGCCGGCAAGGTGTTGCGCGTTACGGATACAGGCGGGATCCCGGCGGACAATCCTTTTGTGAATCAAGCGGGGGCTTTGCCGGAAATTTTTACCTATGGCCACCGCAACATTCAGGGAATGGCCCGCCACCCCGAGACAGGAGCCATTTGGATGCACGAACATGGGGCGCAAGGGGGGGACGAGATCAACATCTTGGCCCCCGGCGTCAACTACGGCTGGCCCCTGATTACCCATGGTCGGGAGTACAGCGGCGAACCGGTCGGCCAAGGACTGGCGGCAGCTCCTGGATTGGCTTCGCCGCTGCTGCACTGGACGCCCTCCATTGCCCCTTCCGGCATGGCCTTTTATACAGGAGATGCCTTCCCTGAATGGCGGGGCAACTTATTCGTGGGGGCTTTGGCGGGACAGCATTTGGCGCGTTTGGTACTAGATGGGGATCGCGTTGTGGCAGAAGAGCGCCTGCTGCAAGGGGCGGTGGGTCGCATCCGGGATGTGCGCCAGGGGCCGGATGGCTTGCTCTACTTGTTGACCGATGCCCCCAACGGATCCCTGTTGCGCTTGGAGCCAAGCTCTTGATTGGGGTTAAGCTACATGGCCCTAGTCCTGTGGGATTAGCCCCAGCAGAGTTTCCTAACTCCCACTGCCGCTACTACAAGAACTTGACATCTTGCTCAATGGGGAGTGGCTCTCCTGTTTGGGCATCTGTATTTTGGCAGGCAAAGCACTCCTCTGGAGTTAGCCTAATAACCTGCCCTGGAGCCGGCAGAAGGAACATCCTTAGCTCTTTGGTTGGGATCAGGACAGTTTTGCCATTTGGGGCCTTGCGCTTGTGTTTTTCGTCGGCGAAGGTTCTGACAACGCAAGATATGGGATAGTATTCGCTGCTTTGGAGCTTAGCTTCCAAAAGCGCTCTCCAGTAAGGGCTGTATCCGAAAATCCACTGACCCTTAGAAAACTTGAGATCGAATGCTTGACTCCAAATTCTGCTGTAAAAAGTGATAATCGATGTCCTGACTTTGTAGGCTCCTGTTATCTCCTCCAAGTGAGATAAAAACTCGCCGGCAGTCAATGCTTGAGGAGGATTGACAAAGGGACTCATGAAGCATCTCCTGGCTTTCGGTTACAGGCAGGGGATACCTGGGTCTTCCCAGTCTACCCAAATCGAAACACCTGCCCAGCGGCCAGGAGTCTGTTAGAAGCTGTCCGTCCTCGTTGTCGATAGCCAGGGGCTCCCCATCAAAGGCAGGGGAGCCTGTAGATAGAAGCAGCACTCAGGAGGAGAAGCTGGGGATCCGTCTGCTGAAAACTGGTGCCGGCTGGGACACAAAAACCTCTCGATACCGGCATTTTTTCAGAAACAGCGCCAACGGTAGCCAAAGGTGCTCAGAAGCTGAGGCTCTCCCAAGAGACGTTGATGTCTTCCAAGAGCAGCGACTTGTTGTAGATCTGCAGAATGATCAACAAAAAGACGGCGAACAGAGCCATGAAGACCGCCATCAGGGGCGTGGTGCCCCAGCCAGGGGCCACTTTGCCGTATTCCGAGTTGAGGGGACGCAGCAGATCGCCCAGTTTGGTACGAATGGCCATAGGTTCTCGCGATAGGTCAAAGACAGGACAGGATGGATTTATCAAGTTGGGAGTGATCAGGGCGGCGGAGCGCTGCTGCTCAGCACCGTCAAGACAGCCGCCCCCTAAAATCAGGCTATCAGAATCTGGCCGAACCCTTTTGTCTCAGGCAATGAATTGTAAACTTGTGTAATACTATAGTCGAATACCCTCAGGATCGAAGATATGGAGCCCACCTTTTCCCTGATTGTGGCGATCGCGGCAGTTACCATCTGCATCACCGCGTTTGCCATCTACACGGCCTTTGGCCCCCCTTCTAAGGACTTGCAGGATCCCTACGAGATGCACGAGGATTGAAGCCGGTTGTTTTGCGGTTCCGCTGCATGCCTGTTCGTTTGCCCTCCCGTCTCTCTTTCCACAAATACCAGGGGCTGGGGAACGACTTTATCTTGGTGGACAACCGCCACCAGCCGCAGCCCTGCCTGACGCCTGAGGAAGCCGTTGCCCTCTGCAACCGCCGCTTTGGCGTGGGGGCAGATGGGGTTATCTTTCTGCTGCCGGGGCAGGAGGGGGCCGACTTCAGCATGCGCCTGTTCAACAGCGACGGCTCGGAGCCGGAGATGTGCGGCAACGGGATCCGCTGCTTGGCCCGCTTTTTGCAGGATCTGGGGATCCCTGGCCGAGACGGTGCCTACCCGATCCACACCTTGGCGGGGCGGATCGTGCCGCGGGTGCAGCCAAATGGCCTGGTGACGGTGGACATGGGGATCCCTCGCCTCTTGGCCGGGCAAGTCCCCACCACTTTGGCCAAACCGGATGCCAAGGTGATTCGGCAACCGCTCCCGGTGGCCGGGCGGGAGTGGCCGGTGACGGCGGTGAGCATGGGCAACCCCCATTGTGTGGTCTTCTTGGAAGAAGAGGGATCCCTGGAGGAGCTGGACTTGGAAAGGGTAGGCCCCCTGTTTGAGCATCACCCAGCCTTTCCCGAGCGCACCAACACCGAATTTGTGCAGGTGCTCGGCCCCAACCGCCTGCGGCTGCGGGTTTGGGAGCGGGGGGCAGGGGCGACGCTGGCCTGTGGGACAGGCGCCTGTGCCGCCCTGGTGGCCGCCGTTTTGGAAGAGCGGGCCGAGCCCCAAGCCACGGTAGAGCTGCCGGGAGGCAATCTGGAGATTCGCTGGGATCCCGATACCCAACACGTATGGATGACCGGGCCAGCCCTGCCTGTTTTCAGCGGCACCACGGCCGAGTGAGAGATCTCAGGCTCCCAAGCCCAGCAAGAGAAGGGCCAGCAGGGCGAGGATCCCGCGGGCAAGGCTCCAGCCCTGCCGCCAGATCAGCGCCACCGCCAGGCCCAGCAAGACCAACCCCAGCCCCAGACCAAAGCGGAGAAACAGGGGGTGCACCCATTGGTTGAGGGAGCGTTTGAGCCAGGGGAAGAACACCCCTAAGGCGAAGGCCAGCCCCACCGGGATCCAGTTGATCCAACCCGTCCGCTCCCAGCCCCCCACCAGGTAGAAGCCGGCCAGGCAAAGGCCTAGGCAGAAAAACAGCACGCGCCTGCCGGGATAGTCTTGTCGGTAGCTGGAAGCAAGACTGCGGGGCTCCTTGGGGTGGGCCAAGACCAATGGCTCTACGGCGAAGCTTTCGCTCCACTCCGGTGCCTCATCCATTTGCCCGCGGCACCAGAGGTAAACGTTGACTTTTCGCAACCCCTGCAGCAGCGAGGCTTCCACGGCGTTGCGCACCACCTCCATCACCTGCAGGGTATCCACCACATCGCCGGGCAGCCGTTCCAGCAACACATTCAGCACCTGACCCTTCAGCTCCGCGCGGCCAAACAGCCGCAAATCGGCCAGCTTGTAGTCGAGGATTTGGTTTAAGGTCTTGAGCTGGCGACGCATGGGATCCCGGCACCAAGCCGTCTGACAGGTTTGCTCTCAAGTTTGCACATGACTTCGCTAGAACCAGTTTAGCGGTTGGGGAGGAAGCAACGGAAAAGCGGGATCCAGGGCAATCAAGTGCGCGTGCGAATGCACTGACGAATGCTGAGGTTGGACTGGTCCAGGTTGGCGAACCCGCCCAGGAGGGTGCCTTGGTTGTCCAAAAGCAGCAAGGCGGCCTGGCGGCGAAAATCGATCCCCGGCAGCACCTCGGCAGCCACCTCCTGCAGCCTCTGGATGGTTGCTCCCTCGAAATCGACGGAGACATAGACAAACGGAGAAACCAAGCGCGGATCCGTGGGCGCGCTCTCGCGGATGGCCTGTAAAACCAGGTTTCGCACCAGCAACAGCCCTCTGCCATCGACCAACACGATCTGGCGCAGCCGAGGGTTTTGCCCAAACTCCAGGGCCAAGCTTTTGGAAAGAGCTTCCGCTTGGGAGCGGGTTTGGCTGTTGGTCAAGATCACGGCCTGAATGCCGTCGTACTGACTTAAGTCGAGCCGATCCCCGGAAACGCTTTCCAGCTTGAGGTCAAGAGAGGCTTGGGGGTTGCCGCTGCTGGGGCAGTTGCCGGCTTGAGCTGGAGCCAACGGGCCCGCGGAGAGGAGAGCAAAGGTAGCAACCCCCAAAGCGACCAGTCTTTTTGGAAAGCCAAGCGGGCAGCAATTAGGTGGGGCCCCGCAACTAAGCAAAACTCGTTTCATAGCAGCAAGTTCTGGGGTGAGCTGGCCAAATCTTAACCAATCTTCATCTTTAGCTTTGGCGCTCTAGAGTACCTTTTGGGCTTCCCAAGCCTGTTGGGTTGCCAGCCAGCCTGCGCCCATAATGGAAAGCAGTTTCTCGTTGGCGGCAGATATGACTTCTGGCTCCTTGTTGGATGGCCTCAATCCTTCTCAACGCCAAGCGGTGCAACACTTTTGCGGCCCTTTGCTGGTGGTGGCGGGGGCAGGTTCCGGCAAGACGCGCACCCTCGCCTATCGCATCGCCCACCTCATCCGCCACTATCGGGTGGATCCGGGGGAGATTTTGGCCGTGACCTTCACCAACAAGGCCGCCCGCGAAATGAAAGAGCGCATCGAGCAGCTCTTTGCCCAGCAGGAGGCCCAGGAGCAGTTTGGGATCCCCTTGGAGCAACTGGAGCCGGCCCAGGCGACGCGGCTGAAATCGGCGGTTTACCGCCGCTGGATTAAACCCCTTTGGATTGGTACGTTCCACAGCCTATTTGCCCAGATCCTGCGCCTGGAGATTGAAAAATACCAGGATCCCAAGGGACGCAAGTGGACTCGTAACTTCTCGATTTTCGATGAATCGGACGCCCAATCCCTGGTTAAAGAGATTGTAACTAAGCAACTCAACTTAGATGAGCGCAAGTTCGATCCAAGATCGGTGCGCTACGCCATTAGCAATGCCAAAAACCAGGGTTGGACTCCTCGCGATTTAGAGCGCCACCAGCCCAACTTCCGAGGCCGCATCCTCGCTCAGGTTTACGAGCTCTACGAAGATCAACTGGCGGCCAACAATGCCCTCGATTTCGACAACTTAATTTGGATCCCGGTGCAGCTTTTTCGTCAAAATGAGCAGGTCTTGGCCTACTGGCACCAGCACTTTCGGCACATCTTGGTGGACGAATACCAAGATACCAACCGCACCCAGTACGAGCTGATCCGGCTGCTGGCAACCAACGGCGAGACCCGCCGCTCCGAGTGGGACTGGACCAATCGCTCCCTCTTTGTGGTGGGCGATGCGGATCAAAGCATCTATCGCTTTCGGGGGGCTGATTTCACCATTTTGCTGGAGTTTCAAGAGACCTTTGGCGATGGCCTGCCGGACGACGATACCCGCACCCTGATCAAATTGGAAGAAAACTATCGCTCCACCGCCACGATTTTGCAGGCGGCCAATACCCTCATCGAGAAAAACACCGAGCGCATTGACAAGGTTCTCCGGCCAACGCGCCATCAGGGCAGTTTTATCATCTGCCATCAGGCCGAAGATGAGATGGCCGAGGCTGAGTTTGTGGTCAACGCCATCCGACGATTACACGGCCAAAATCCCAACTCTTCCTGGGGAAATTTTGCCATTCTCTACCGCACCAACGCCCAATCTCGCCCCTTTGAAGAGGTTTTGCTGCGGTGGGGGATCCCTTACACGGTGGTGGGCGGGCTGCGATTTTACGATCGCAAAGAGATTAAGGATGTGCTGGCCTATTTGCGGGTTGTGCTCAACCCTGCCGATTCTTTTAGCCTGTTACGCATTATCAATGTGCCGCGGCGGGGTATCGGCAAATCGACTCTGGACAAGCTAACCGAAGCGGCGGCTGCCTTAAATGTACCCCTGTGGACTATCCTCAGCGACGAGGCTTCTGTCACCAACCTGGTGGGGCGTTCGGCCAAGCCGGTTCTTCAGTTTGCCGAGCTTATCCAGCATTGGCACAGACAGATGGCCCAGGTTTCGGCTGCCGCCCTCCTAGAGGGGCTGCTGCGGGATTGCGGCTATCTGGAAGATCTCAAGGCCCAGGGCACAGAAGAGGCCGAGGAAAGGATCGCCAACGTGATGGAACTCTACAACGCGGCCCGCCAATTTGAAGAAGAACAGGAGGATCCCAGCCTTGAGGCTTTCTTGAGCAATGTGTCTTTGGCTTCCGATTTGGACAACCTTCAGGAGGGAGCTGAGAAAGTTTCGTTAATGACGTTGCACGCTTCCAAAGGGCTGGAGTTCCCGGTGGTGTTTTTGGTGGGGTTGGAACAGGGCCTATTTCCCAATTTTCGCGCCCTGGAGGATCCCGCTGCTTTGGAAGAGGAACGGCGCCTCTGCTACGTGGGCATCACCCGCGCCCGCGAGCAATTGTTTCTCTGCCACGCCAGCGAGCGGCGGCTCTACGGCAACCGGGAACCAGCTATTCCCTCTCTATTTTTAAGCGAGCTGCCCCAAGAGCTAATCCAATGGGAGAGAGGCAGGGGGCTTTCGTTCTCCGCCGACAACGCGGCTGCGGCCACGCCCAAAGCAAAGGCTGCTCGCCGCCAAAGCCGTTCCTCCCAGTGGGCAGTTGGGGATCGCCTGCAACATCCCCAATTCGGACAGGGGCAAATTACCCACGTGTTCGGCAGCGGCGAACGGATCACCCTGGCGGTGAGGTTTCCCGCCATCGGCCAGCAGAAAATCTTGGATCCCCGCATCGCGCCCATTCAAAAGCTCAGCTAGCTAGCTGGGCCCGAAACCGCTTTGGAGATGGATGGCGTAGCGGTATGGGTCTCATCCTTTTTGTAGGTGCCTTCATCTCGCCCAGAACTTGCTTGGAATAGGGCGGGTTGGCAGGGATCCCTTTTGTCGTGTAGAAATGTGAAGGCTTGCTAGGGCAAGGCCCCTGAAAAGATCACAAGGCCGACCATCCGGGTTTGAACCCTTTCCCCAGGTGGGCAGTCTAGCCGGATGGGCCGTCGTTTTTGGGTTGTGAGGCGGGCTTGTTCTCTTCGAGGGCAGTTACAGCGGGCAAGCGAGTGGTAGGTGGCTGATGCGCTGCAGCAAAAGGGGAGCTGGGCTACTCATCCTGCCGGCAGGACAGAGCTCCGGCTCGGCAAGGCAACTCCCTCTAGCTTTTGCCTTCGCTCTGGCGTTGCTTGTGGGCGTTCCCGGCTCTGTCGCCTATACCCAGATGGTTTGGGCCCAGCGTCCGGTGGAAGGTGGCGGCCAAGGTAGGGCGCCGCGCCCTGTCTCGGTGGATGTGGCCACAGCCCAGGTGGGATCCCTGGGGGCCGACTTGCGCTACACCGGCACCACCCAGCCCCTGCGGCAGGCGACGCTGCGCACCCGGATCGAGGGGCTGTTGCTACAGCTAGCGGTGGATGTCGGGGATCCGGTGCAGGCGGGGCAACTGCTGGGTCAGTTGGATCCCACCCTGCTGCAGGCGGCTCTGCTGCAGGCCCAATCGCAACTGGCGGCGCAGGAATCTCAGGTGGCCCAGGCGCAGGCGCAACTGAGCAATGCCCGCACCCAAGTGGAGCAGGCCCGCCTGAACCTTTTGCAACTGGAGGCCGATGCCGAACGCCTAGGACAACTGGCGCAAAAGGGAGCTGTTTCCGCCCAACAGGCGGAACAAGCCCGCACCGCCGCCCGCACGGCTGCTCAGGCCTTGCGCTCGGCAGAGGAACAGGTACGTGTCCAAGAGCAAGCGGTGATCGCTGCCCAGCGCCAGGTGGACGCCCAGGGATCCCTGGTGGCCCAGGCCCAGGAGCGCCTTTCCTACACCCAACTGCGCTCGCCCCTGACGGGGGTGGTGCTCTCCCGGCAGGCGGATCCGGGCGCTTTTTTGAACGCGGGGGCAGACGTGCTGACGGTGGCCGATTTCAGCCAGGTGAGGGTGGAGTTTCCCCTTTCTGAATTGGAGCTGGCGCGGGTGCAGGTGGGCCAAGCCGTTCAGGTGGAATTGGACGCCTTTCCTGGCCAACGCTTCGCTGGACAAATTGCCCGCATCTCCCCGGCTGCCGATCCCCAGGCCCGCCTGATCCCGGTTGAAGTGGTGATCCCCAACCCCGGCGGCCGCATCGGCAGTGGCTTGTTGGCCCGAGTGGAGCTGACCAGGCCGCAGGCGCAGCGGGTGATCGTGCCAGCCACAGCAATTCAACAGAACGAGCCGGGTGCAGCCCTGGTCTTTGTGGTGGAGCGGCAGGGGGAAACGGCGCGGGTGTTGGCCCGCCCGGTGCAACTGGGAGCACAGCGGGATGGCCAGGTGGAGATCGTGTCGGGATTGGAAGCTGGCGAGCCGTTTGTGGTGCGCAGCGCTGCCCCTTTGCAAGATGGGCAGGAAGTGCAGCTAAGTGTCCTCTCGGAACGATTCTAAACGTTTAAGGAGCTACGCCCATGACCCCAGCCCCGAGCGGACTCAGCCTCAGCGGCCTGGCCATCCGCCGCCACATTGGCACCCTGATGCTGGCTTTGGCGGCGATCGTCATGGGCTTCTATTTCCTCACCCGCCTGCCGGTGGATCTGTTGCCCTCGATTGTCTATCCCCGCATTGGCGTGCGGGTGGAGCTGGCGGGAGTAACCCCAGAGGTGGCCGTCGAGGAGATTACCCGCCCTCTGGAAGACTCGCTTTCCACTGTGGAAGGGGTGGAACAGATCTATTCCACCACCCGCGAAGGGCAAGTCCGGGTGGATCTCTTCTTTGCGCCGGGGGGCAACATCGATCAAGCCCTCAACGACACCACGGCGGCGGTGAACCGAGCCAGAGGACGGCTGCCGGATGGGGTTTCGGCTCCCACGGTGTTTAAGTTTGACCCTTCCCAGTTGCCCGTTTATGAGTTTGCCCTGAACGCGCCCGGGCTGACGGATGTGGAGCTGCGCCGCTTTGCCGAGGAAGAGTTGGCCCGCGAGTTGGGCGTGGTGCCGGGGGTGGCCACGGTGGATGTGGCCGGGGGCACTCTCGAAGAGGTGCAGGTGGATCTGGATGTGGAGCGGCTGCAGGCATTGGGGCTGGGCCTGACGGATGTGCTCGGCCAACTGCAGGCCCGCAACCAGGATCTTGCCGGGGGACGGATCCGCGGCGAGCTAGTGGAGCCTTTGACGCGCACAATAGGCCGGTTCCGCAGCCCGGAAGATATTCAAGCGCTGCGCTTCAACACCCCCAGTGGAGGGACGGTGCGCCTAACAGACTTTGCCACGGTGGCCGTGCGCCCTGCTGCCGAGGGGGTGCGGGTGACCTTGAATGGAGAGCCGGCTGTGCGCCTGAGCATTCAAAAGCAGCCGGATGCCAACACCATCCGCGTGGTGGACGGGATCCGTTGCCGCCTGGAACAACTGCGGGCCGCCGGCCTCATTCCGCCGCAAGTAACCCTGATCCCCACCAGCGACGAGTCCCGCTTCATCCGCAGCTCGATTCAAAGTGTGGCTCTTGCCGGCTTGAGCGGGGCGGTGCTGGCCGGGCTGGCGGTGTTGCTGTTTTTGGGATCCCTGCGCCAAACCCTGATCGTGGTGACTGCCATTCCCCTGGCCACCCTGGCGGCAGTGCTGCTGATGGGCCTGTTCGGCCTTTCCATCAATATCATCAGCCTGGGAGGGCTGGCCCTGGGGGTGGGGATCGTGGTGGACAACGCCATCGTGATGTTGGAAAACATCGCCAAAGGAACAGAAGGGATCCCACGGCAGGACGCCCGTTGGTTTGGGCAGCGGGTGCTGGAGCAAGCGGAGCGCAGCAGCCGCCAGTTGGAATCGGCCCTGGTGGCCTCCACGGCCACCAACCTGGTGTCGGTGTTGCCCTTCTTGCTGGTGGGAGGTTTTGTTTCGCTGATTTTCAACGAGCTGATTTTGACCATCAGCTTTGCCGTGGCCGGATCCCTGGTGGTGGGCCTGACGGTGGTGCCGATGCTCACCTCTCGCCTGTTGACGATCCGCCGCAGCAGTGGGCTGCGCCACTGGGGCCCGATCCGCAGCTTTGGGCGGGGGATCCTGGGTGGCACCTATGCCTATCGACGGCTGCTGAGCCGCTTGTTACGGCGACCGGCGCTGCCTATCCTGCTGGCTTTTCTCCTCCTGGGCGGGGGCAGCTATTGGATGGCCGGGCAACTGAACCAAGAGCTTCTGCCCCGCATCGCCACCGGGCAGGTGAACCTGTCTGCCAACTTTGCCCCCGGCACCACTCTGGAGACCAACCACCGCATCATGCAGGCGGTGGATCGCCTTTTGCTAGAGCAACCTGAGGTGGAGTATGCGTTCACCACGGCAGGTGGATCCGCCTTTGGGGGCAGCACTGTTGAGAACCCCCTGCGGGGCACCAGCACCATCACCCTCAAGCCCGGCACCGACGTGGGACGTTTCGTGGATCGGGTGAACGGGTTGATAGGCCAACTGAACTTGGTGGGATCCCGCATCCGCGTGTTTCCGGGCAGCGTCCGCGGCCTTTTCGCCCGCAATTCTGCCGTCAATGCCGAAGTGGACGTGGTGCTCCAAGGGGAGGCCACTCAGGCGCTTCAAGAGGCTAGCCGCAGGGTGTTGCGGGCCTTGGACGAGCAGGCTACCCTCTCCACCTTCCGCCCTGATGCCGACGATAGCCAGCCGGAGCTCCAGATTTGGCCGGATTGGGAGCGGGCCGCTCCCCTGCGCCTCAGCCTTCAGGACATAGGCCGGGTGGTGCAGACGGCGGTGCAGGGATCCGTGCCCATCCAATTGCAGCAGGGCAGCCGCCTTCTGGATGTGCGGGTTCGCCTGGCCACGCCCATCACCCAGCCTTCCCAACTGGAACGCCTGCCCTTGGCTGTGCAGAATGGCCAGCCGCTGCGCTTGGGGGATGTGGCCAGGTTGCAGATGGGGGAGGCCCCCGGGGAAATTCGCCGCCTCAACCAACGGCAGGTGGTCATTTTGAACGGCAGCCTCAGGGCCGGAGCCAACCAGAGCGCTGCTGTCGCCGAGGTGGATGAGATCCTGTCGGGCCTGGAACTGCCTGCCGGCGTGACCCGCCTGCCCAGCGTGGCCTTGGAAAACAACCGGGAGCTGCGCAACAACCTGCTGCTGCTGGGATCCCTGGCAGCTTTTTTGGTGTTTGTGGTGATGGCGGTGCAGTATAACTCCCTCCTCGACCCGCTGGTGATCATGCTGACGGTGCCTTTGGCCCTCTCCGGCGGCATCCTGGGCCTGTTCCTCACCCGCACGGCAGTGGGGGCTACGGTGCTGGTGGGGGTGGTGCTGCTGGTGGGCATTGTGGTCAACAACGCCATCTTGATGGTGGAGCTGGCCAACCAAATTCGAGAGGAACAAGGCTTGGATTATCGCAGCGCCATGCTAGAGGCTGCCCCGCAGCGGCTGCGCCCGATCCTGATGACCACAGTGACGACGGTGCTGGGCCTGTTCCCCTTGGCGTTGGGCTGGGGAGAGGGATCCGAGCTGCTGCAACCGCTGGGGGTTGTGGTTTTTTCCGGCCTTTCTTTGGCGACGCTGCTGACCTTGGTGGTGATCCCTTGCTTCTACGTGCTGCTGCATAGAGGGGGAAGCAAAACCTCAACTCCCCCTTTTCCCAAGCTGGCGGTTGTCCCACCCGCGGCTTTGTCCGAGACTGCTGGTCAGTAGCTGGGATTGGCACTGTTAATCGCCGCTTGGAGATGTTTCGCAGCGAGGGATCCCTGGGGGCACCCACTGCTTTGCCGGTGGCCAAGGGGATTACGCCCTGCGCCTCGCCTTCAGCTACCAACCGGAAGAGCGCATCCTCAGCAGCATCCAGGTCATCGGAGAACACCTGCACAAACTCATGGATCAACGCTGACAGATCCCAGGCCAGAGGGAGATCCCAAGACTTCTAGGGATTCCAGGCGTGGTGGAAAACCCCCGGCCTGTCGATGCGCTCAAAGGTGTGGGCCCCGAAGAAGTCCCGCTGGGCCTGGGTGAGGTTCTGGGGCAGGTCGGCGGTGCGGTAGCTGTCGTAGTAGGCCAAGGAGGCGCTGATGGCTGGGATCGGGATCCCCAGGGCTGCCGCCGTGGCCACCACCCGCCGCCAGGAGCCCTGTCGCTCCTGGATCGCCTGCTTGAACTCCTCATCCAAAAGTAGGTTCACCAGCTCTGGATCCCGTTTGTAGGCTGATTGGATCTCGCCCAGAAAGCGGGCGCGGATGATACAGCCCCCTTTCCAAATCCGCGGGATCTCGCTGAAGGTATAGACATAGCCGTGGGCAACGGTGGCTTGCCTGAGCAGCGCCATCCCCTGGGCATAGGAACAGATCTTAGAACAATAGAGGGCGGCACGCAGATCTTCAAGGAAGCAGTCGGGATCCCCTTCAAAAGTTGCATCGGGCCCTTTCAACTGAGCAGAGGCAGCCACCCGCTCCTCTTTCAGCGACGAGAGGATGCGAGCTTGCACCGCCGCTTCGATGGTGGGCACCGGCACCCCCAAATCCAGGGCATCCTTGACCGTCCACAAGCCCGTCCCCTTCTGCCCCGCCTTGTCCAAAATCAGATCCACCAGCGGCTTGCCCGTCTCCGGATCCAGCGTTCCCAAAATCTTGGCGGTAATCTCAATCAAAAACGACTCCAGCTCCGTCTCGTTCCAGGCCTGAAAAATCTCCTGCATCTGCGAGGCCGTCAGCTTCAAGCCCCGGCGCATCAAGTCATAGACCTCGGCGATCAGTTGCATATCGCCATATTCGATGCCGTTGTGCACCATCTTCACGTAGTGCCCGCCCCCTTTGGGCCCCAGGTAGGTAACGCAGGGGCCATCCGCCACTTGAGCGGCAATTTTGCTCAGGATGGGCTCCAGTTGGCGATAGGCTTCCGGGCTGCAGCCGGGCATGAGGCTGGGGCCGTTGAGGGCGCCCTCTTCGCCGCCGCTCACCCCCATGCCGACAAAGTGGATCCCGGTGGACTCCAGAGCCTCGGCGCGGCGATCCGTATCGGTGTAGAGGGAGTTGCCGCCATCGATGAGGATGTCTCCCGGCTCCAGCAGCGGCTTCAGCTCGTCGATCACCGCGTCTACCGGCGGGCCCGCCTTGACCATGATCAGGATTTTGCGGGGCCGCTCCATCATCTGCACCAATTCCGGCAGGCTGTAGGCAGGGGTGACCTGTTTGCCTTGGGCTCGCTCCCGCATGAACTGGTCGGTTTTGGAGCCGGTGCGGTTGTAGACGGCAACCGGAAAGCCGTTGCGCTCGACGTTGAGGGCCAGGTTTTCCCCCATCACCGCCAGGCCGATCACCGCAAAGCTAGGCTTGCTCATGGTTGGGGCACTATCGACACCTCACCCAATCTAGAGGTCGATCCGACCAACCGGGCTCAGGGATCCTGTTTTCTTCACTTTTGCCGGAGTGTAGGCTCAAGGACTCTCCGGATTTCCCATCCTTGCAGAGGAAGCACGTTCGAGATAGCTGCTGCCTCTGTGGCAACTGGATCAGCTAGAAACCACAGGAGCCCCGCCCTGTACCCGTAGGGTCAGGGTCGGGAGAAATGCGGATGACGGATAACTGTGACATGACCCAAGTCCTGACTATCTCCTGCAAGCTCAAGGTATCTGCTTCGCAAGCCGTGAAGCTAGAGGCAACCTTGTCTGCTTTTGCACAAGCACTCCTCGCGCCAGCGGGCCGTAGGCCTTACTGGGTCAACCAAAACACACCAGAGAAGGTGGTCAACCCAGTCAAGCTTCAATCGCTCTGCTACCGCGCAATTCGTACCCGCTTTGGGCTATCCAGCAATAAGGACTCCGTCCCGCTAGCGCGAGTGGCACAACAGGTGTGCAGAAAGTTGGCCGCTGCCCGCAAGGTTGCCCAGCAAAAGAACCGTCCGGTCAAAGCGTTCAAGTCTGGCTTTGTTACCTACGATGCCCGCATCTTCTCTTTCCGCGAGAAGGACTGGACGGTGTCGCTGACCACCGTTGAGGGGCGGGAACGCTTTGAGTTGGATGTTGGCTCCTACCAGCGCGGCATGCTGGCGGGTTCTCATCCCAAAGCGGCCACGTTGGTCAAACGCCAAGACGGTTCCTACTCCATTCAAATTTGCGTGGAGTCTGAGGCGCCGGAGCCACGAGACACCACCGGGGCGATTGGTGTGGACTTGGGTAGGAGAGATATTGCCCATACTTCTGAGGGAGACCACTGGAATGGACAGCAGCTGAACCGGGTCAGAGACCACTACTCCCGGTTGAGAGCAGTTCTCCAACGCAAGGCCAGTAGGGGCACACGCAGCACTCGGCGTCGGTGTCGGGAGCTGCTGCAACGGTTGCCTGGCAAGGAAAGACGCTTTCAAACTTGGGTGAACCACTGCATCTCCAAGTCCATTGTTGCTAGGGCACTGGCCACCCACCGTTTTATTGCCTTGGAAGACCTGACCGGGATCCGGGAGCGTACCAACCAACAGCCACGCAGCAAGACGGAGCGGCGGCGGGCGAACAGTGAGGCCTACGGCCCGCTAGCGCGAGGGGCGTTCTACCAGTTGCGGCAGTTTGTGCACTACAAGGCCGCCAGAGCAGGGGTGAAGGTTGTGGTGGTGCCGCCTGCCTACAGCTCGCAGACCTGCCACCGGTGTTTGTGGCTTGGGCAACGGGAAGGGAAGCATTTTCGTTGTGTGAACCCGGCCTGTGGTTGGGAAGGGGATGCAGATTTGAACGGTGCCAACGTCATTGCCCTTTTGGGGGTCGCTGTAAACCGGCCTAGAGGTCCGTGGTTGGCTTGCCAACTGCAGGGCTACCAGAAGCCCGCTCCGTACCGCTTAGCGGTCGGAGTCGGGTAGTTTACGGTGCCTATTTCAGGTAGTATTGCCAGGTGTGGGTTTTCTGAGTTTAGAAATAGACCGCGACCTCAACGCAGTGCAAAGCCTGGCGTGGAGTTTCCTGTTGCGGGGTTGGGAGCCGGCCAGTTAGGAAACGCGGAAGCAGGAAGTAAAGCGGCAACGCTGCAGAGGCTGAGGACTCTATTCTGCGGGGCGGGGTGGGGATGCTTTGTTACCGTTTCGTGAACCTTTCGGAGCGGACATGAGGACTTTTCCTTCTCCAGAGGTACTCCGTCGGCTGCCGGCTGGGGCTGCTGATGGGGCTATTATTCTGGGCACGTTGGTTCTCCTGGCCTTGGTGGCGCAGGTGGGGACGGGGGCTTTTGAGCAGTTTCAGCCGCCGGCGCTGGTGCCCCGAGTCGACCTGGATCCGCGCAACCTGCCCTACTACGCCGCCCGCTCCACCTTGCGCATGTTCATCGCCCTCTTCTTTTCCACCCTTTTTACCCTGATCTACGGGTATATCGCTGCCAAAAGTCGCTGGGCGGAGCGAATTTTGATCCCCCTGTTGGATATCTTGCAATCGGTGCCGGTGTTGGGGTTTCTCTCCATTACCGTTACCGGCTTCATCGCGCTTTTTCCCGGCAGCCTGCTGGGTCTGGAGGCGGCTTCTATCTTCGCCATCTTCACCAGCCAGGTTTGGAACATGACTTTTTCCTTTTACCAATCCTTGCGCACCCTGCCGCAGGAGCTGGTGGAAGCGGCTACCCTCTACCGCTTGTCGGGCTGGCAGCGCTTCGTCCAGTTGGAAGTGCCGGCGGCGATGGTGGGCCTCATCTGGAACGCCATGATGAGTTTTGGCGGGGGATGGTTCTTTGTGGCCGCCAGCGAGGCCATCAGCGTGCTTAACCAGGAGTACACCCTGCCCGGCCTGGGATCCTATGTGGAAGCCGCCGTTCAAGCAGAGGATCTGCCCAAGTTGGGCTGGGCGCTTTTGACCATGGCGGTGGTGATCCTGCTGGTGGATCAGCTCTTCTGGCGGCCTCTGGTGGCCTGGTCGGATAAGTTTCGCCTGGAGCAGAGCGCCAGTACGGCTGCCCCGGAGTCGTGGCTGTATGATCTGCTAACCACAGCGCGGATCCCGCGGTTGCTGGGCAATTGGCTGGCTCCCTTCCGAGAATTGGCGGATCGGCTGTTGTCCTATTTAACTCGCCCGCGCTGGGGGGATCCACCCAATCCCGAGGCGGAGCGACGCCGCGAGCGGCTGTTGACTCAGCTCTCTTGGCTGGCCATTGGCGGGATCGGGATTTGGATTGTTCATTTTGTGTCCACCACCGTGGGTTTCGGGGAGGTGCTGCTGACCTTTGGGCTGGGGATCCTCACCCTGCTGCGGGTCAGCGTGCTGTTGGTTTTCGCCACCGTGATCTGGACGCCGATCGGAGTGGCCATCGGCTTTAATCCACGCCTGGCAAAGTTGCTGCAGCCGGTGGTGCAATTTCTGGCAGCTTTTCCGGCCAATTTCCTCTTTCCATTTGCCACGCTGTTTTTCATCCGCACCCAAATTAGCATTGAGTGGGGCAGCATTTTGCTGATGTCGTTGGGAGCACAGTGGTACATTCTCTTTAACTCCATTGCCGGTGCCCAGAGCATTCCCACAGATTTGCGCGAGATGGCCGTGGATGTGGGCTTGCGGGGATGGCAGCTCTGGCAAAAGCTGATTATTCCGGGGATCTTTTCTGCCTGGGTTACCGGGGGGATCACGGCCAGCGGCGGCGCTTGGAACGCTAGCATTGTCTCGGAGATCGTGGCCTGGGGATCCACCACTCTCAAGGCTACGGGATTGGGCACCTATATCGCTGAGGCAACGGCGGTGGGAGATTGGCCCCGCATTACTTTGGGCATTGGCATGATGAGCTTGTTTGTGGTGGGCATCAATCGCCTTTTCTGGCGGCGGTTGTATCAATTGGCAGAAGAAAAATATCACCTTTAATCTTTGAGGCTATCTGATATGAGTTCTGCAGCTTCTCCGGTTCTGATAGAAGTTGAGAGGGTCTACAAGCGCTTTCCTTTGCCGGAGGGCAAGGGCGAGTTTACGGTTTTAAGCCAGATAGATTTGCAAGTGCGGGCAGGGGAAGTTTTGGCTTTGTTGGGCCGCAGCGGCAGCGGCAAAAGCACCCTGCTGCGCATCATGGCGGGCCTGATCCCGCCTAGCGAAGGGCGAGTGTTGAGCAATGGACGTCCTCTGCGGGGCCCCAACCCGGATGTGGCCATGGTGTTTCAGAGTTTTGCCCTCTTGCCCTGGCTGACGGTGCAGGAAAATGTGGAGCTGGGGCTGCAGGCTCAAGGGATCCCGCGCGAGATCCGGCGGCAAAAAGCTCTCAAAGCCATCGACCTGGTGGGCTTGGACGGATTCGAGAATGCCTACCCCAAGGAACTGTCGGGGGGCATGAAGCAGCGGGTGGGCTTTGCCCGCGCCTTTGTTCTAGAGCCCAAGGTGCTGTTTATGGACGAGCCCTTCAGTGCCCTGGACGTGCTGACGGCGGAGAACCTGCGGGGGGAGATCGACGAGCTCTGGAACACCCAGGCCTTCCCTTCCCAGAGCATTCTCATCGTTACCCACAACATCGAAGAGGCCGTGTTTTTGGCGGATCGGGTGGTGATCCTGGGATCCAAGCCGGGGCGGATCCGGGGAGAGGTGAAGATCGACCTGCCGCGGCCCCACGAGCGTACGGATCCCCGCTTCAAGTCCCTGGTCGACTACATCTACGAGATCATGACCAATCCGGAGATCCCGGTAACCGGCGAGGTGGCTGCCCCCACTTCGGTAAGCAGTAGGGCAACTTCTCCCTACGCGCTGCCCCTGCCCCACGCGCGGGTGGGCGGCATCAGTGGTTTGCTGGAGCTGATTGTGGAATGGCCGCAGGCACGGGTAGAGATTGCCGAGCTGGCCGAGCGGCTGCAACTGGCGGTGGATGACTTGCTGCCGATTTTGGATGCGGCGGTGCTGTTGGGCTTTGCCGAGGTAAGCGGCAGGGTGGTACAACTGACCGAGATCGGCCAAGACTTTGCCAACACCACCATCTTGCGCAGCAAGGATCTCTTCCGACAGCAGCTTTTGGCACGGGTGCCGGTCTTCAAGAGCATCCTGCAGACGCTGGAAGAAAAAAACAGCCGCTCCATGCGGGCGGACTTCTTCTTGGATCTCTGGGACGAACATTTTCCCCACGAGGAAGCTGAGCGGCAGTTTGCTACAGCCGTTGACTGGGGGCGCTATGCGGAGCTCTTTGAGTACGATGCCTCGGAAGAGCGGCTGTATCTCCCGGATCCCAGCGAAAGCTCCGCCGCTTCTGAGCCTGTCGGCCTTGATTCCCGTTCTGGCTAGGGCCAGCTTGGCTTTGCCTTTTATCTCTAGCCTCTGTTCAAAGGGAGAAGAGAACTAGGGATCGACGCGACGAGCCATTTTGCTGCCGCCGGCTATGCCTACTCGTAAATCCAGCTTTGGGTGGCGGGCGTCCAGCTTACCAGCTCGGATTCCTGGAACCAAAGGGCGATCTCCCGTTGGGCGGTCTCGGGGCCATCGGAGCCATGGACGAGGTTGCGGCCAATATCAATGCCAAAATCACCGCGGATGGTGCCCGGCTCGGCGTCCAAAGGGTTGGTCTTGCCAATGAGCTTGCGAGCGGCAGCAATCACCCCTTTGCCCTGCCAGACCATGGCCACCACCGGCCCTGAGGTGATGAACTTCACCAAACCGGGGAAGAAGGGGCGCTCCTTGTGTTCAGCGTAGTGGGCTTCCGCCAGCTCTTGGCTTACCTGCACCAGCTTTAGGCCCACCAATTGGTAGCCCCGGCTTTCCAGGCGCTGGATGATGGTGCCCACCAGACCCCGCTGCACGCCGTCTGGCTTAATGGCGATAAAGGTGCGCTCCATGGGATCTCCCCTTGTTGTTACTCATCTTCACCGTTATCCTTGTACCGGATTGGGGATCCCCAGTGCAAGGGTGTCTAGGAGCTCACCACCGCCAACGTTAGGAATATAGCCCCCACTATTGCAATCATCCAGCCGGCACTGCGGATTAAGCCAGGGATCCTCTCTGCCCAGGTTTCAGCCGCGCAGAGGGCAAGGAGCGCTACCCCATATTGAACGGTGCTCAACCCCAGCAGATAGCCCAGCCAGGGCATGGGTTCGGCACCGATGATCGCTTCGGCATAGGCATAGCCATGGAATAGCCCCGCCAGGGACCCCCACAGCAGCAAGAGCCAACTGGGGAGCTGCCGCGATTGAACCAGCAGCAGGCCAAAGAGAACGACAGAACAGGCAATGGCCAACTCGGTTAGCCCAAGGGGATCCCAGCCGGCCAGGTGGATCCCGGTGCCCACCAGACCGGCCAGCACAAAGCCCAGCGGGATCCCATAGCGCCAGGGCTGCCCTGCCGCAATGAGACCAATGGCCACCACAAAGGCCAGGTGATCTGGGCCGATCACCGGATGGGCCAGGCCCGACAAAAACCCCTCCCACCCTGTGGCCGGCAATCTCCCGCCCAGAGCGTGGTGGGCAAGAGCGGGCCCAGAGGTCAGCCAGGCGATCCCCGCCCCCAGGCCGATGGCCCAGCCACGGCCCACTGGAGCAGGCAAGGCCAAAGGTCGCTGCCACTGCCAAGACATGCTTTTTGCTCCCTCACGATTGAACCTATGCGAAGGGGTCTAAGCTTGCTGTACCCATTTCTTTTCTAGTCTTCAAAGGCGCTCGCTGTACCCTTGTAGATTCTCCGGCTCAAATTGGCGCAAAATCCGCGTTGCCTCGCGCAGGCGGGTTTCGTTCTCCTCTTCCAAAATGAGCACGTACTTGCCCGCATTGAGACAGTTGCGGTAGGCCAAAGCATCGCCGGAGCCGCTGGTCAGGCCTACTCCTCCCCCCACAAAAAAGCTGCCCATGGCCCCACCCAGGGCACCCAACAGGCCGCCGATTAGGTGGTTGCCCAGGGATCCCGCCCAGGCAAAGGTATCCAGGCCGCTGAGGACGCTGAACCCCACTCCCGCCAAAAAGCCAAAGGGCACCAGCCAAATGGCCAGGCGCTGCATCTGGCGGTGGGCTGCTTGGGCCGGATCGATGAGCCCAAATTCATCCGCCGTTTTGTAGCCTCGCCCCAGCAGGTGCAATCGCTCCAGAGGGAAGCCGGCTTGTTCCAGAGCGCTATAGGCCGCCTCGGCAGCCATGCGATCCGGCAGTACCGCAATGAGATAACTCATAGGAAGAGCTGCGCTTGTTATCAGCCAACTCCATTGTCTCCTGAGTTTGGGTAGGGATCCCTATGACACCGGCTTGCCCCACCGAGGCCCAATCCATCAGCCTCTACCAGCGCTTCTATGAAGTTGTGCGGCGGATCCCGCCGGGGCGAGTGGCCACCTATGGGCAGGTGGCGCGGCTTGCCGGCTATCCGGGGTATGCTCGCCAGGTGGGCTATGCCCTGTTTCGCCTGCAAGGCCAAAAAACCGACATCCCCTGGCAGCGGGTGATCAACGCCCAAGGGCGCATCTCCTACTCCCCTTTTCGCCTCGGCTACGACGACCTGCAAAAAGTCTTACTCCAAGCCGAAGGGATCCCCTTCGACGCCGAGGGCCGGGTGGACTTGCACCAGTTTGGCTGGGATCCGCGGCAAGCTTAACCTGAGCTTGACCCAATCTTAAACAAGCCATAGCGAAACCTCCCGCCCAGCCCTGGTAGCTTGAACGCGGATGCGTCTTGTCTCGTGGATGGAGTGAAGGAACTGTCATGAAATCAGCTTGTCGCGCTCGAGGGTTAGCCCCTGCCGAGGGAGGGTTTCCGGCTTGGCTGAACCCTCTGGCCAAGTCCCTGTGGGTTGGGCTGTGCTGTTTGGTGCTGGGCCTGGCCAGCGCCTGCGGTACCAGCAGTAGCTCAGTTCCTCCAGCCGGCGGAGGAGCGGGGTTTATCGCCTCGGATCCCAATGTCACCCTCTCCAGTCAACCGCCCGCCTTTACGCTGCAGATTTTGCACGCCAGCGACTTGGAAGCTTCCATTGCCGCCGTTCAGGATGCCCCCCGCTTCTCGGCGGTGGTGAATGCACTGCGGCCCCAATTTCCCAACACCGTGATCCTCTCCAGTGGCGACAACTACATTCCCAGCCCCTTCTACAACGCCAGCACGGATCCTTCCCTGCGAGGTCGGTATGACCGCACGCCTGGCAAAGCCGACATTGAAATCATCAACGCCATCGGTTTTGAGGCGTCTGCCTTTGGCAACCATGAATTTGACCAAGGCACGCGCCAAATTCGCGACCTGATCCGACCCGACAGCAGCCGCGGCTACGCGGGCGCCCGCTTTCCCTACTTGAGCGCCAACCTCAGCTTCAGCGGCACCGGCGAACTGGCCAGCTCTGACTTTGCTGCCGATGGCCAAGAGGCCAGCTCCATCCGCGGCAAGATCGTCAAGACGGCGGTGATCACGGTGGGAGGACAGCGGATTGGCTTGGTGGGTGCCACCACCACCCGCTTGGCCGCCATTTCCAGTCCCGGCCCTGAGGTGAGGGTGGAAGGCAGGGTGGACGACACCGACCAGGTGAACGCTGCCCTCATCCAGAATTTCGTCAACCAGCTCACTGGCCAGGGCATTAACAAGATCATCCTCCTGGCCCACCTGCAGCAGCTCCAAAACGAGGTAACCCTGGCCAGCCAACTGCGGGATGTCGATGTCATCATCGCCGGCGGCTCCCACCGTGTTATTGCCAAGCCCACCGACCGCCTCCGCCCTGAAGATGTGCGCACGGGCGATTACCCCATCCTGCGCACCTCAGCCAGTGGCCAGCCGGTGGCAGTGGTCAACACCGGCGCCAACTACCGCTACGTGGGCCGCTTGGTGGCCGGCTTCGACGCCAACGGGGTGATTGCCCGCATCGATCCGGTAAGCGGCGCCTATGCCACCGACGACCAAGGGGTGGCAGCCGTGCGCGGCACTCCCAACCCCGACGTGGTGCGGGTGGCCAACGAGATCGGCAACATCATCCGCACCAAGGATGGCCGCACCTTTGGCTCTACTACGCAATTCCTCAACGGCCTGCGGGCCGAGGTGCGCACCGAGGAAACCAACCTGGGCAACCTCACGGCTGATGCCAACTTGGCCTACGCCAAAACTGTCGATGCCACCACGGTTATCTCCCTGAAAAACGGGGGTGGCATTCGCGCTCCCATTGGGGCTACCACCGGCGGCGGCGGCGGCGAGCCGGTGCGGCGGATCCCTCCGGTGGCCAACCCCGATGCCGGCAAGCAGTCAGGCCAAGTTTCGCAACTGGATATCGAAACCTCCCTTGCCTTTAACAACGGCCTGTCGCTGGTGACCGTCACCGCCGAGGAGCTGAAGCAATTGATAGAACACGGGGTGGCGCAAAGCCAGCCAGGGGCCACGCCGGGCCGCTTCCCGCAGATTGGCGGCTTTGCCTTCAGCTTTGATCCGTCGCGACCACCGGGATCCCGCGTGATCTCTTTGCGGGTGGACACACCCACGGGCCGGGATGTGGTGGTGCGCAACGGCCAGTTGCAAGGGGATCCCCGCCGTACCTTCCGCCTGGTGACGCTGGACTTCTTGGCCAACGGTGGGGATGACTATCCCTTCCCGCGCCTGTCTAACCCCAACCGGGTGAACTTGGCCCCCAGCTCCGGCATCACTTTTGACACCCCCGGCAGCGAGCAGGATGCGCTGGCTCGCTACTTGCGGCAGATCGGCGTGTTCACCCAGGAGGATACCCCGGCTGCGCAAGATACCCGCATCCAGAACCTCTCGGTGCGCCAGGATACGGTGCTGCAAGGCCTCTAGTCTGGGCTGTTGCCGAGCCCGCCGCCCCTCTCCTTGCTGGGGGAGGGGTTGGCGTTTGTCGGGAGCAAGACCTTGGACTTTTGGGAAAGGATGTTGCCAAGTGGATCAGAAAGGATCGCTGGTAATTTAGGGATCCCTTTTGGGTTGTCCGGAAAACTTGATCCCTGAGACCGTTGTTTTTTGGGCAGTGTTGACGGATTTTGGTCAAGGATTGGAACTACGCTACTATCGAGCGAAATTGACTTTCCCTCCCTTCGCCATTATGACCCTGGAAACGTTTTTCACCCAGCTCAACGCCAACGGCTTGACGATTGCCATCCTGCTCTTTGCGGCTCCTTGGTTGGTTTGGGTTCTCTGCGACTGGATCCCAGGGCAGTGGGAAGAGCCTATGCTGCTCAGCTTGAACATTGGCCTAGCAACAGTCAGCGTCATCCTCTGGGCTGGCTATTTGGCCTATGCCACCAACACGGCTGGCTGGCAGGCGGTGGTGAAGCAGGCGGATATGTTTCTGCTGCTGGTGCCTCCCTACTATTTCCTTAGCTCCATCTGGGTGGCACGGCAGCGCATGCCGCTCTCGCGGGTGCCGGCTTTCCGCACCTTGCAAGGGATCGGCCTCTTGGCGGCAGTCTATCTCATTTTTTCTTGGCTCAGCCGCCGGGTCTATGTTGTCTTTTTTTCCTACATGCCCTTCTCAGCCTTCTTGTGGATCCTGGCGGGGTTGCTAGGGGTGGCCTATCTTGGCTATCGCATCGTCTTTGGGAACCCGCCCAAGTATCCTCCTGAACCCTGAGTGGGCCGCCAACAGGGACTAGAATTCGAAAGAAACCTTTTGCAACGGCAATGGTGACAGTCCCTCTGATTTCAGCCCTGGACATTGACTATCGGCCTCTCCAGGAGTTGCTGGCGGCGGGAGCCTGGCTGGAAGCGGATCGGCTGAGCCTGCAATTGCTGTGCCGGGCAGCGGGAGAGGGGGCGGCGCGGCGGGGCTGGCTGTACTTTTCCGAAGTGAGCCGGATCCCGGCAGAGGATCTGCGCACCATCGATCGCCTGTGGCGGGCGGCCTCCGGGGATCGCTTCGGCTACTCGGTGCAGCGGCAGCTCTGGCTGGGGGTGAATCGCAACTGGGAGCGCCTCTGGCCGCTGATTGGCTGGAAACAAGGCTACCACTGGACCCGCTACCCCAACGAGTTCACTTGGGATCTGTCTGCCCCCAAAGGTCACCTGCCCCTTTCCAACCAACTGCGGGGGGTGCGGGTTCTGGAAGAACTGCTCACCCACAGGGCTTGGGAAGACTTGTCCGGCTGAGCGTCTGTTGCAATCTTGTTATCTGATGGATCTGATGGGATGAGACTGTGGCTGAACAACTGCAACTGACTCAGTTTCCCCACCTGCCCGGCGATCTGGCCCAAGCCTGCGAGCAGGCCATCCAGGCCACACGCCTGGCTATCCAGGCGGGGTATCGCCGCCTGCTCATCGAGATCCTCGCCCCCGACATCAAGCCGGAAGTCTTAGCCCGTCCGTTCTTGGAGCTGCTGCAGCCACCGGCTTTGGTGTTGTTCAGCGATGCCGGCGGAGCAGCCCTGGCCCAGCGGGAGTGGGGATCCCTTCCTGACGGGATGCAACTGCAAAGCCTGACCGCCCGCACGCAGCCTACACCAGACCAGAGCGTCCTGTTTGTAATGCCAGCAGTCTACAGCCTGGATCAGGTGGAGCGGGTCTGCCAGGTGGTGAGCGGCGGCGATCCTTCTGGGCTGGCTGCCAAAGGCCGGGATCCCAAGCCCGTCGTTCTCCTCAACCCACAACTTCAGGATGCCGCCGCAGTGGGGGTGGGGCTGGCCGGGCGCCGGCTGCGGCAACGCTTCCTGAGCACCTTTGAGACCAGTTACTACCTGCGCTCGCTGCTGGAAGGAGCCCTGTTTCGCGCCTACCCGGATCCCTGGAGCCTGTGGCAGCAGGAAGAGCCCGGCCTCTACAGCGTCCTCCAGACCTTTAGGGCTCGACCCAGCGGCGAAGAAGTGGCCGAGCTGTTTAGGGCCACCAGGAGAGGGGATCCCTGGTGGAGCTGGCGGCGCTGGCTGGGCGGGATCCCCTGATCGACCCGCAGCTTCAAGAAAAGGAGAATATCAAGACAACGTTTTATTGTTGGCCGCCTTCCCCGCTGCCGAACTGCTATCGGAGCGGATGAAATACACAGAACCATCTCCGATCCAGAAACTCTGCGGAGATGTTTTGTCTAGCCTTTTTATCGAGTAGGCGTTGACCGATGCTATCGCCTATGAGTTAGGAATCCAATTTGAAGGCGAAGACTCTTTTGTTGTCAATCAAGAGAGACTTAGAGATAGAGTTGCCCACCAAATCTACGTTCACGACAACTGATTTTCCTACATTAAATTCGTAGAGGACGATCTCCTAAGCAAGATTGTCGGTTGTGTGGATCCCACAGTTGGACGAACAAAGCATCTTTTCGGATCCTTTTTTCAGAAAGTCTTGGGTCAAGGCACGGTGGCTATTGAAGAGGGGGAAGCTCGTTTGAGAGAGAGACAAGCAACTTCTTGACGAGTTCCTCTCTCTCTAGGAGAGGGGTTGGGGCTAAGGGTGGCGGCAAGAAGCGACCGGAAACCGCCTTAAACTATTCTGAAACGACCCCAAAGCTCCTGCCTTGCTTCAGCTAGAAACCGCAGGAGCCCCGCCCTGTACCCGTAGGGTCAGGGGCGGGAGCAATGCGGACGACGGATAATCGTGACATGGCCCAAGTCCTGACTATCTCCTGCAAGCTCAAGGTGTCTGCTTCGCAAGCCGTGAAGCTAGAGGCAACCTTGTCGGCTTTTGCACAAGCACTCCTCGCGCCAGCGGGCCGTAGGCCTTACTGGGTCAACCAAAACACACCAGAGAAGGTGGTCAACCCAGTCAAGCTTCAATCGCTCTGCTACCGCGCAATTCGTACCCGCTTTGGGCTCTCCAGCAATAAGGACTCCGTCCCGCTAGCGCGAGTGGCACAACAGGTGTGCAGAAGGCTGGCCGCTGCCCGCAAGGTTGCCCGGCAAAAGAATCGTCCGGTCAAAGCCTTCAAGGGGGGTTTTGTTACCTACGATGCCCGCATCTTTTCTTTTCGGGAAAAAGACTGGACGGTGTCGCTGACCACCGTTGAGGGACGCGAACGCTTTGAGCTGGATATAAGTAACTACCAGTGCGGCATGCTGGCGGGTTCTCATCCCAAAGCGGCCACGTTGGTCAAACGCCAAGACGGTTCTTACTACATCCAGATTTGCGTGGAGCACGACCCACCGGAGCCACAAGACACCACCGAGGCGATTGGTGTGGACTTGGGTAGGAGAGATATTGCCCATACTTCTGAGGGGGACAACTGGAATGGACAGCAGCTGAATAAGGTGAGGGATCACTACTCCCGGTTGAGGGCGGCTCTGCAACGCAAGGCCAGTAAGGGCACACGCAGCACTCGGCGTCGATGCCGGGAGCTGTTGCAACGGCTGTCTGGTCGGGAGAGACGCTTTCAAGCTTGGGTGAACCATCGCATCTCCAAGTCCATTGTTGCTAGGGCACTGGCCACCCACCGTTTTATTGCCTTGGAAGACCTGACCGGGATCCGGGAGCGTACCAACCAACAGCCACGCAGCAAGACGGAGCGGCGGCGGGCGAACAGTGAGGCCTACGGCCCGCTAGCGCGAGGGGCGTTCTACCAGTTGCGGCAGTTTGTGCACTACAAGGCCGCCAGAGCAGGGGTGAAGGTTGTGGTGGTGCCGCCTGCCTACAGCTCGCAGACCTGCCACCGGTGTTTGTGGCTTGGGCAACGGGAAGGGAAGCATTTTCGTTGTGTGAACCCGGCCTGTGGTTGGGAAGGGGATGCAGATTTGAACGGTGCCAACATTGCCCTTTTGGGGGTCGCTGTAAACCGGCCCAGAGGCCCGTGGTTGGCTTGCCAACTGCAGGGCTACGGAAAGCCCGCTCCGTACCGCTTAGCGGTCGGAGTCAGGTAGTTTACTTTCGGTGATAGAATCACAGCACGCTAGGAGTGTCTGGGGGTTTTGCCCCAGGCTGAGATTACATCCTCAGAACCTGATCTGGGTCATACCAGCGTAGGAAAGCGAGCACTGGAGTTGACACCATGCGCAGCGAATGGGTTGCCCGCCGGCGTGGGCAAGCAAATGTAACGCAAATGCACTTTGCCCGGCAGGGCGTGATTACAGAAGAGATGGACTACGTGGCTCGGCGGGAAAATCTGCCACCGGAGCTGATCCGCTCAGAGGTGGCGCGGGGCCGCATGATCATCCCTGCCAATATTCATCACACCAACCTAGAGCCGATGTGCATCGGGATCGCCTCCCGCTGCAAAGTCAATGCCAACATCGGCGCTTCCCCCACTTCCTCTGGGTTGGCCGAGGAGCTGGAAAAGCTGAAATTGGCCATCAAATACGGCGCCGATACCGTTATGGATCTGTCCACCGGCGGTGGCGACTTGGACGAAATTCGCACGGCCATTATCCAAGCTTCTCCGGTGCCCATTGGCACGGTGCCGATCTACCAGGCCCTGGAAAGTGTGCATGGCCATGTCGAAAAACTCTCGGCAGAGGATATCTTGCACATCATCGAAAAGCAGGCCCAGCAGGGGGTGGACTACATGACCATCCATGCCGGGATCCTGATCCAACACTTGCCGTTGGTGCGCAACCGTCTAACCGGAATTGTCTCTCGCGGAGGCGGGATCCTGGCCCGTTGGATGTTGGCCCACCACAAGCAAAACCCGCTCTACACCCACTTCCGCGACATCATCGAGATTTTCAAGAAATACGATGTCTCTTTTAGTCTGGGAGATTCCTTGCGGCCCGGATGTCTGCACGATGCTTCTGACGAGGCCCAGATGGCGGAGTTGAAAACCCTGGGCCAGTTGACCCGCCTGGCCTGGGAACACGATGTGCAGGTGATGGTGGAAGGGCCTGGGCACGTGCCGATGGATCAAATTGAGTTTAACGTGCGCAAGCAAATGGAGGAGTGCGACGAGGCTCCTTTCTACGTTTTGGGGCCGCTGGTAACCGATATTGCCGCCGGCTATGACCACATCAGCTCTGCCATTGGGGCGGCCTTGGCCGGCTGGTACGGGGCAGCGATGCTCTGCTACGTAACCCCCAAAGAACACCTGGGCTTGCCCAATGCCGAGGATGTGCGCAACGGCCTCATTGCCTACAAAATTGCCGCCCACGCTGCCGATATTGCCCGCCACCGTCCTGGGGCCAGGGATCGCGATGACGAAATGTCCAGAGCCCGCTACAACTTCGACTGGAACCGACAATTTGAGTTGTCTTTAGATCCAGAGCGGGCGCGCGAATATCACGACGAAACCTTGCCGGCAGATATCTACAAAACGGCGGAGTTTTGCTCGATGTGCGGGCCGAAGTTCTGCCCCATGCAAACCAAAATGGATGCAGAAGCTTTGAGCGAGCTAGAACGATTCCTGGCCACCCAGCCAACAGCCTAAGCGTTGGACTGGCCTTGGCTTGACATGAGGTTGAAATTGATTGGATCCCATCTCTGCTCGCTGGGGAGTGGAGAGGGAATCCTCCCCCAAGCTATGCTGGATTACAGGAGAACCCTTGCAGTTGGCTCCATTGAGCAGAGAGAGAACCATGGCACTTAGGCAACTCGGGCATGTCGCCATCCGGGTAGAAGACATCCCCAAGGCAGTGGAGTTCTACCAAAAGCTGGGCATGGTCAACGTCTGGCAGGATCCCGACTGGGCCTACATGAAAGCCGGAGACGATGGGCTGGCGCTGTTGGGGCCGGGCTACCGGGCAGCAGGGCCGCACTTTGGCTTTGTCTTCAGCACCATGGAGGAGCTCCAGCAAGAGCACCAGCGCCTGAAATCCCAAGGCATTCGGGTAGGAGAAATCCACAGCCATCGGGATGGCACTGCCTCTTTCTACGGTAAGGATCCCTACGGCAACCTGTTTGAATTTTTGTATGAGCCTGCAGGAACATTTGACCAAGCTAGGGCGGCTCAGGCAACAGGTTGACCGGGCCGGTTGAGGCCGTTAACCTGCGTACCTTTGGTTCGTCCGGCTTGCAAGAGCAAAGGGATCCTCCCTGTCGAGAGGATCCCCTTTTTGTCTGGCCTTGGGCACGCCATTTGCCCGATTTGAGCCAGTAGGGTCAACCGCCAGATCTGCTAGAGGTTTGCACGTACAAAATCACCAGGAAGATGGCGGGCACCAAAACGACCAAGAGAGTGGCCAAGATGCCCAGGTAATTCGTCTCCATAGCTCCAACCGCCACAAGCCTAACTGGCAGTCAGCATACCACTCTTTAGGTACGGCTTGCCCAAAGAGAAAATGGGCGTTAGGGCTTCGTTTTGACGGCAATATCCCCCAGCACTTTGGTCTGGCAGGCGAGGCGGTAGCTATCCGGTTTGCGCTTGAGCTTGCGGTTTTCTGCCTCGGTGCGAGGGGAGAGGTTCTCGGATCCCTCGACGATCTCCACCACGCAGGTGCCACATTGACCGTTGCCGCCGCAGTTGAGCAGCTTGGCCATCATCTTGTAGAGGTCGATCTGATTCTCTAGCGCCTTCAAGCGCAGGTTAGCGCCTTCCGCGACGACGACCTCTCGATTCTCGTTGACAAAGCGAATCGTTGCCATATCTTTGCCAGAAACCACGACACTTTCAGACTGAGCCAGGGAAGTACCGGCGTTTGCTAAGTATTGTTACATTTTAAGTCATATTTTTAATCTCCGGCGAGAGATCTGGGAAGATGATGCCAAATAAGACGGCATTCTGGCTGAAGCCGCTCAGGTCGGTAGCGTTTCGTTATACTGTTTGATGCCCGTGATAAAAATTCTGAGAGCGATATCCCCCTTGGGTGCGCTCGTTGGCTCAAGCGGGTGCGGCACTCCTCGACCCTGAAGAAACTGCTCAGGTCAGGATCCCAGGTGAAGATGTCGGCTTAATGGTTTGACTGGATATTGCGTAAGTGTTGGAGAACGTGGAGGACCGAGCTTTATGGGACTACCGTGGTATCGGGTCCATACGGTTGTACTGAATGACCCAGGTCGCCTGATTGCGGTGCATCTGATGCATACCGCTCTGGTAGCAGGTTGGGCCGGATCGATGGCGCTTTACGAGACGGCCATTTTTGATCCATCGGATCCTGTCCTGAATCCGATGTGGCGTCAGGGCATGTTTGTCATGCCATTCATGGTTCGCCTGGGGGTGGTCAACTCCTGGGGCGGCTGGAATATCTACGGCGAGAGCGTGGCCAATACGGGCTTTTGGACGTTTGAAGGGGTAGCCACTGCCCATATTGTTTTGTCCGGATTGCTCTTCTTGGCTGCCTGCTGGCATTGGGTTTACTGGGATCTGGAGCTGTTCCGGGATCCCCGTACCGGCGAGCCGGCCTTGGACTTGCCGAAAATGTTTGGGATCCACCTGCTCTTGGCGGGGATCCTCTGCTTTGGGTTTGGCGCGTTTCACCTGACGGGGGTGTTTGGCCCAGGGATGTGGGTGAGCGATCCCTATGCGACGACAGGGCACGTCCAGCCAGTAGCACCCGAATGGGGGCCAGCCGGGTTTAACCCCTACAACGCTGGGGGTGTGGTGGCCCACCACATTGCTGCTGGCATTGTCGGCATTATTGCCGGCTTGTTTCACCTGACGGTACGCCCACCCCAGCGCCTCTATCGCGCTCTGCGGATGGGGAACATCGAGACGGTGCTGTCCAGCTCAATTGCCGCGGTGTTTTTTGCTGGTTTTGTGGTGGCCGGGACGATGTGGTATGGCAGTGCCACGACTCCTGTGGAGCTATTTGGCCCTACTCGCTACCAATGGGATTCTGGCTATTTCAACCAGGAGATTAACCGGCGGGTGAATGCGGCTATGGAAGCCGGGATGACCCGCAGTGAGGCCTACGATTCTCTGCCCAAGTCGCTGCTCTTCTACGATTACGTGGGTAACAGCCCGGCCAAGGGGGGCCTGTTCCGGGCCGGTCCCATGAACAAGGGAGACGGCATTGCCATCGAGTGGCTGGGCTACCCGGTGTTCCGGGATCGCGAAGGGCGAGAGCTGACGGTGCAGCGCATGCCCAACTTCTTCGAGACCTTCCCGGTCATCTTGCGGGATGCCGATGGCGTGGTGCGGGCGGACATTCCCTTCCGCCGGGCCGAGTCGCGCTACAGCTTTGAGCAGGTGGGCGTGACCGTGGAGTTCTACGGCGGCAAACTGGACGGCCAGGTGTTTACCGACCCGGCAACCGTTAAGAAGTATGCCCGCCAAGCCCAATTGGGTCAGCTCTTCGAGTTCGACCGAGAAACCCCCAAAGCCGACGGCACCTTCCACACCAGTCCCCGCGGTTGGTTTACCTTTGCCCATGCGGTCTTTGCGCTGCTGTTCTTCTTCGGCCACATCTGGCACGGCGCCCGCACCCTCTTCCGGGATGTGTTTGCCGGTATTGACCCGAACATGAGCGAGGAAATGGTGGAATTCGGTGTCTTCCAAAAAGTGGGGGATCCCACCACGCGCAAGGTGCAAGAAGCGTAAGGCTTTCTCGCGGGATGACCGTCGGCACTCTGTTTCTCTGGAGAGATGGGGTGCTGGCGGCTCCAAGCTAATCTGGAATTAAGCCCCCTTAGAATTTTGATTTGGAGGTCGGTATGGAAGCCATCACCTACACCTTTATTCTGTTTTTGACCTTGGGCCTTCTGTTTTTTGCCGTCGCCTTTCGCGAAACTCCTAGGATTCAGAAGAAGTAATCTGCGCTAGGGGCTGCTGTTGTCGGCTTGCCGAGAGCGTTAGCCGATTGAGGCGGCCCAAAGAGACGGCAGTTGTACCCCGTACAAGGCCGGAAAAATCCCCGGCCTTGTTCTGTTTTCAGATGGCGCTCGGTTCCAGGCTGGTAGAGTATCCCACAGGCAAACCAGCAAAGCTGTTTTCAAAACGGTAGCTGTCCTCTCCTGCTGGCAGAGGGGGTAGCTGCTGGTGCTGCTTTATTGAGATTGCTATCAGTATCTTAGAGGGGGAGCCCTTGGCCCACTGCTCAAATAGGATCGCTAGAATTGCTTCGGGATGGTTTCCAGAACTATGGGGATTGCCGGGGCTTGAGTTCGCAACTAAGTCAACTTTAGGTTAGCGATGGCAACAGTGCTGCTGGTGGAAGACGATCCAATTAACGCCCGCGTTTTCGACAAAGTGTTGCGGCGGCGAGGCGGGTTTGAGGTCTTTCACAGCCAGGATGTGGAGGAAATCCTACGGCTGGCGCAGGCGCGCGAGGTGGACGTGATTTTGCTGGATGTCTCCCTCTCTCAAAGCACCTTTCGCGGCGAGGCAGTAGACGGGATCCGCATTGCCCAACTGCTGAAGGGGGATCCCAAAAGCCGCTCCATTCCCATCATTTTGGTGACGGCCCACGCCATGCGCGGCGACCGCGAGGCCTTTTTGGCCCAGAGCGGGGCCGATGGCTACATCGCCAAGCCGGTGGTGGATCATGAGGAGATGGTGAACCAAGTGCGCCAGGTGTTGTTGCAGGCCCAGCAGTTCTAGTCAACTGGCAAGACTGGTTACGATGGACTGCCAAAAAGGGATCCCATCCTGCCCTGGCAAATCGGGATCTGCCGCCCGCTCCGGGTGGGGCATCAGGCCGAGGATGCGACCGCTGGGATCGCAAATGCCGGCAATGTTATCCACCGAGCCGTTGGGCGCGACCGGAGCATAGCGAAAGACGATCTGCCCCCTGTCTTGCAACTGCTTGAGGGTGTCGGCATCGCAGGTGTAGCGGCCTTCTCCATGGGCAATGGGCAGGGTCAGGGTGGCTCCGCCGGGGTAAGCCCTTGTCCACAGGAGATCCTGCCGTTCCACGCGGATCCCCACCCGGTCGCAGATAAAGTGCAGGTTGGCGTTGCGCACCAGCGCCCCCGGCAGCAGGCCGGCTTCTGTCAAGATCTGGAAGCCGTTGCAAATGCCCAAGACATAGCCCCCCCGCGCCACATGCTCGGCCAGGGATCCCATCACCGGCGCAAAGCGGGCGATGGCCCCGCAACGCAAATAATCCCCGTAGCTGAAGCCCCCCGGCAGCACCACCACATCCAGCCCTGACAAATCCGTCTCCCGGTGCCAGATCAACCGCGTTGGGCAGCCGCAAAGGCTGCGGGCCACCCAGGCTACGTCTCGGTCGCAATTAGACCCGGGAAAAACAACAATGCCAAACCTCACGCCGGCCATCGAGATCCCTTGAGAAAGCGTTATGTGAGAGAGAAGAAGAGGGTGGTGGATGTAGCCATTGTAAGATCCAGACCTAGGGGGATGATGGGGAAACCGACGTGGGCCATCAGGTTTTGGGGCTGGGTATTGCGGGGCTGGCGGCAGCGCGACTGTTGCGGGCCCAAGGGTATGAAGTGCTGGTTTGGGATGAGCAAGAGTCCCCTCTCCTGCGGCAGCGGCAGGCCGAGTTGAGCCAGGAAGGGATCCCCGTTCGGCTGGGGGAGCCTTTTCAACTGGCAACAGGAGTGGAGCAGGTGGTGGTCAGTCCGGGCATTGCCTGGGATCACCCGCTGCTGCAGGCGGCGCGTCAACAGGGGATCGAGGTGGTGGGGGAAGCGGAGCTGGCCTGGCGCTACCTTGAGCACCTGCCTTGGGTGGGGATCACCGGCACCAACGGCAAAAGCACCACCACGGCGCTGGTGGCGGAGATGTTCAAAGCCGCGGGGCTAGAAGGGATCCCCTGCGGCAATATCGGCCTTCCCCTCTCTCAGGTGGCTTTGGAAACGCTCCAGGGAAAGCTAGAGCCGGATTGGATCGTGGCGGAGCTGAGCAGCTATCAGTTGGAAGCCAGCAGCCGCCTCATGAGCAGTACGCCTGGGGGGCCGCCGCGCATTGGGGTGTGGACCACCTTCACTCCCGATCACTTGGAACGGCACGGGACGCTGGAGCGCTATGCCGGCTTCAAGGCTCGCCTCTTGGATCGGGCCCAGTGGCGGGTCGTGAATGGCGAGGATCCCTACCTGTGCCGCCGCCGACAGGACTGGGAAAACACCTATTGGATTTCCCTTGTTACTGGACAACGGGATCCCACTGCATTCGTTGACCTGCGGGAAAGCTGCCTCTATATCCAGGGGGAAGCGGTGGCGGAGTTGGGAGACTTTGCAGAACGCTGCCCCGGCCAACACAATCTGCAAAACCTGCTCTTGGCGGCAGCAGCAGCGCGTCTGGCCGGGATCCCCAACGCCGCCATTCAAAAAGCCATCCGATCCTTTGCCGGCATGCCCCATCGGCTGGAGCGGGTGGCGCAAATCCAGATGGGATCCACCCTCATCCGCTTTGTCAACGACAGCAAGGCCACCAACTACGAGGCCGGCTGGGTGGCGCTCAACGCCCTCCCCCCACCCATTGTTTTGATTGCCGGGGGAAGGGCCAAGCAGGGGGATCCCGCCGCCTGGCTGCAGTTGATTCGGGCCAAGGTGGCGCGGGTGCTGCTGATGGGAGAGGCTGGCCCCACTCTGGCCGAAGCCCTCAAGGGGATCCACTATACTGACGTTGAGCTCGTGCCAACCCTAGATATAGCGGTGGAAAGGGCCTTGGCAGCGGCCTGTTCCCTCTCGCGTCAGCGGGACGGAGCCCCTGCTCAACCCATCACCGTTTTGCTGTCCCCCGCCTGTGCCAGTTTCGACCAGTACCCCAGCTTTGAACACCGTGGCAACCATTTCCGAGCCTGCTGCCAAGCCCTCCAGGGATCCCTGGAATGCTGAAGCTCGCTGGCTGCGCTGGCTCACCCTGGTCTGGCTGGCTCTGGGGCTGATGATGCTGTTTTCTGCTTCCTACCCCGTGGCTCAGCGGATCAGTGGCGATGGCCTCTACTTTTTCAGGCGCCAATTGGTCTGGGCCGGGCTGGGGCTGAGTTGCTTTTCGGCTCTGGTGCGGATCCCCTTGCGGCGCTGGTTCCCCTGGGCCGGGCTCCTCTGCTTGGTGGGAGTTGGCTTGGTGTGGGCCACCCAAGTGCCGGGGCTGGGGGTTTCCCGCCTGGAGGCCAGCCGCTGGCTGGACTTAAAGGTGATCCCGATTATCCAGCCTTCCGAATTGCTCAAGCCCCTGTTGGTGTTGCAGGGAGCCTGGGTCTTTGGCCGCTGGTTTCACCACCCGCTCTGGTTCCGCGTCTTGTGGGTGGGCATCTTCGCCTTTGCCCTCTTGGGGATCCTCGCCCAGCCCAACCTGGGCACCACGGCCATTTGTGGCCTTACCCTCTGGGTCATGGCTTGGGCTGCCGGGATCCCAGCTTTCTCCCTTCTGGCCACAGCGGGGCTGGGGATTCTGGCAACCGTGGCCAGCATTCTCAGCAAAGACTACCAACGGCGGCGCATCCTGGCTTTTTTGGATCCCTGGGGCAATGCCCAAGGGGATGGCTACCAGTTGGTGCAAAGCCTGTTGGCCATTGGCTCTGGCGGCCTGTGGGGCAAGGGGTATGGCCTTTCCCAGCAAAAGCTGTTTTATCTGCCCATCCAATACACCGACTTCATCTTCTCGGTGTACGCAGAGGAGTTCGGCTTGGCCGGATCCCTGTTCTTTCTGGGGCTACTGACCTTCTATACCCTGCTGGGCTGGCGGGTGATGGGTCGCTGCCGAGAGTTGCCCATTCGCCTGGTAGCCTGCGGCTGCCTGATGTTTTTGGTGGGGCAGTCGCTAATGAATATCGGCGTGGTCACCGGGATCCTGCCCACCACAGGTGTGCCCCTGCCTTTGTTCAGCCATGGCGGCAGCTCTATTTTGGCAGGGCTGATCACAGCAGGATTGTTGGTGCGGGCAGCCCGCGAAGCAGGATGAAGGGATCCCTTCACCTAAGCCGCAAGCCCAGATGGGCAGGGAGCTCTATTTGAGATTTCCTAGTGGTTGATCTCTGCTTTAGTCCGGTTTCTCAATGCAGCACAACCCAAAGCCGATTGATACTGAGCCTAAATCCAGCCCATCTCATCCAAAACAAGGGTAAATACGGTCGCGCAACAGGCCACCCACAGCGACACATGAGCCGGCTGACCGTGGGCAATGCAAACACCGGCTGCCACTACAGCGCCCGCAGCAGCAGAAAAGGTGCGGCCTGCCCAATTGCCTTTAGAGGGCTTATCAGAAGAATTGAATTTGTTAAACATTTTTACAGCGGAAAGAGGATACAAAAGGAACACATCCCACAGCAAACTGCCTCAGATTATCACCCTCTAGCTCGACTCAAGAAGGATCCAAGGCCATTCTCAACATTTCTTCGCCTATACTTCAATCTTTCGTAAAATCGCGCTGAGATGCTCGTAATCGTCCCGCAACAGCGAGCTTAACTGCCGACCTGCCTGTAAAAGCCAGTTGCGATCCCAGTTCAGGATTCGGTAAGTCTGGCGAATCACGGCAGCCACCAGCTCATCGGTCGGGATCCCGTTGACCCGTAGCAGAGTACGCAAAAACTCGAAAGAGCGGCAAAACTCCCTGACCTCTGTATCGGAGCAGAGATAAACTGGCTGGTGAATCTGGGGAGGGCGTGGCGGCAGGTACTGGTAGACCCGCCCCCCACTGACAAAGCCGACAATGGCCGCGCGGAAATCGGTGCGCAACATGGCGAAAATTTGAGGCTGCTGCTCCCGCAACTCCTCAGGGGAGAGACCCAAAGCTCGGGTGCGGTGAACCGTGTCGATGGGCGCAATGGCGGCATAGCAAACCACTCCATAGATCGGGTTGCCGGTCTCCTCGTCTTGGGAGCGCGTCCAACTGCCGAGAGCAGGCATAGGCGGGAAGGTCAAGCGTTCCGGCTCGAAGCACTGGGCCACAAAGGTTGTGGTGTTGGCCTCCACCACTTCTGCAAAAGCAGCGGCGGGCTGGGGGGAGGTGGCCTTGGCTCTCATCGTTGTTTTGGACTTCTCAAGGGTTGCTGCTATAAAGGTTGGCAAACAGAGGTAGAACCCAGACCTTCAGGCCAGTAGAGAGATGGGATCTTTCCGGTTTTAAGACTTGTGAAGATAGAGGGGATCCACTCAGCCAATATTTTGCCCTTTTTACAAGGTTTTTCTCGTTCCCGGACGGCGAATCGGCAACCCAGCAGCTGATGAGATCCCTATTGCTAAGAAAGTTAGCCGACTTTGGAGATGCCTGTGTAATATATTTTTTCACACACTCCCGTGCAAATTGGCCATTCTGGGTATTAGCCATCCTAAGTATTGAGCAGTTGGCGAGCGGAGGGAGAAACCATGAATGCTCAGCAACGTGGCCAAATCATCGCTTCGGAGTGGATGATCGACAGCCAAAACCCAGTACACTCCATTTCTCGGCTCAAGCGTCGGGCGACCTATTCGGATGTAACCCTCTGGTGGTTGGTGGTGCAGCTAAACCTGATGGAACAGAACTCCATTCGTACCGATCACCGCTAGGATTGGCAGCCCAAGAACAATCAACCATCGGAAAATCCCAGCCCAGGAGCATCCCCAATCCTAAATCCAACCTTAAAACTTAAAAGAAGCTTAAAAAACAAAAAGAAGAGCTGAAGGTTGAGTCGAGTTGCTCCTCGAACACCAGCTCTTCTGGGCTAATTGAGGGATAGAGAACAACCGAGGTCTTGACCCCGTTTCAATCTTCCAGGGTCAGAGCCGCCACCTGGGCCGGTTGCACCGGCAAGAAAGGCCGCTGCACAATTTCAGTTGCCAACACACTGCGCAACTGAGCAGCTACCGCCACCGTCGTAACATCGTAGGTTTGGGTAGCCAGCCGCGGGTAGAGGCCAATGCCGAGAATCGGCAACAGCAGACAGAGAGCCACCGCCATTTCTCGCGGGCGCAGATCCCCCAGGTAGTCTTCCAACACCAAGCCGGGATCCTGAGCCCCGTAAAACACCTGCCGCAGCATAGAGAGCAAGTAAATGGGCGTCAGAATAATGCCCACTGCCGCCAGCAGAGCAATTCCTGCCTTGAAGGTCGGCGCATAGGCATCGCTGGTGATCAAGCCCAAGAACACCGTCAGCTCACCCACAAATCCGCTCATCCCGGGTAGCGCCAACGAGGCCAGGGATCCTGCTGTAAATAGGGCAAAAGCCTTTGGCATTTGCTTGGCCAACCCGCCCAACTTGTCGAGGGCAAGGGTATGGGTGCGCTCGTAGGTGATCCCTGTCAGGAAGAACAAAACTGCAGCGATCAGACCGTGGGAGATCATTTGCAAGAGGGCGCCGTTGATGCCCAACTCCGTGAAGGCAGAGATCCCGATCAACACAAAGCCCATATGGGCAATGGACGAATAGGCCAAGCGCCGCTTGAGGTGGTTTTGCCCAAAGGCGGCCAGCGCCCCGTAGATGATGTTCACCGTGCCCAACACCGCCAGCACCGGGGCAAAGTACACATGGGCCTCCGACAAGATGCCCACGTTCAGGCGGATGAGGCCGTAGCCCCCCATCTTGAGCAGCACCCCGGCCAGGATCATGGAAATGGGCGCCGAGGCTTCGCTATGAGCATCCGGCAGCCAGGTGTGAACTGGAAAAATCGGCAGCTTCACCCCAAAGGCAATCAGGAAAGCCGCATACACCAAGATCTGCAGTGCCAGCGGGTAGGATTTTGCGCTCAGCTCCGCCATCTCCAAGCTAAAGCCCTCGCCGTAGAAGGCCATCGCCAGGGATCCCACCAGAATAAAAATAGAGGCGGCAGCGGTGTAGAGGATGAACTTGGTGGCGGCGTACTGGCGCTGCGGCCCACCCCAAATGGCAATCAGCAGATAGACCGGCACCAGCTCGATCTCCCACATCAAGAAGAACAGGAGCAGATCCTGCGCCAGGAACACGCCCACCTGGGCGCCGTACATCAGCAGCAGCAGGAAGAAAAACAAACGCGGCTTGTGGGTGAGATTCCAAGCCGCCCCGATCGACAGGGTCGTAATCAAGCCCGAGAGCAACACCAGCGGAAAGGACAGGCCATCCACCGCCAGCGACCAGTGAAACCCGATCTGGGGCACCCAGGCGTAGCGCTCCGCCAGTTGCAGCGAAAAATCCTGCAGGTCGTAGTGCCGCGCAAAGACATAGACCATCAGACCCAAATCAAAAGCCCCCACAGCGAGGGCATACCAACGCGCCCAACGGCTCTGAGGGATCAAAGGGATCCCAAAGGCTGCCAGCAGCGGCAAGAGCACCAGGGCCGACAGCCAAGGAAACTCAAGAGGATTGCTCATGACCAGGAATAAATACTCATGCTCAATACCTCAATGATATGAAGCTATGTAAACAAATGGGAAGTGATATTTACAAAAAAGGCTGCTCTATTGCGCAGATCTCTGGAAGGGTTTCCCGATGTTAAGCATTGAGGATCCTCGAGGGTTGCTGGGCTCAGGTGGGTCGCTGATGCCTTCACACCCTTTTCGGGGTCGGCAGGATCCCTCAGCTCAAAAGAGCCAGCCCTGCCTGTAATCCGTCGGAACAGGCTGGAAACAGATCGGCGGCCTTTTGTAGCTGGGGTTTGCCCTGGATCTATTCGTCTTCGGCAAACACAAAGCGATGTAGCTCGTCCAGGGTGGGCTCTGGGCTTTCGAGGGCAAAGGTTACCGCATCTTCAATCGCAGCGCCAACCTCGGCGTGGATGGCCTGAAAGTCTGCCTCGGTCATCAAGTTGTGTTCCAATGCGTAGCGTTCCAGTCGTTGGATGGGATCCCGCTGCCGCCAGAACTCTTTTTCTTCCGGGCTGCGCAGCTCGTCAGGATCGGCGAGGGAATGGCCCCGGAAACGATAGGTGATGCACTCCAGCAGGGTGGGGCCTTCGCCGGCGCGGGCCCGGGCAATAGCTTGTTGGGCAGCCTCTCGCACCGCCAGCACGTCCATGCCGTCCACTTGGTAGCCGGGCATGCCAAAAGCAGGGCCCTTGAGGTAGATGTCGGTTACTGAAGTGGCCCGTTTGTGGGCCATGCCGATAGCCCAGAAGTTGTTTTCCACCACATAGAGGATGGGCAACTTCCAGAGGGCGGCCATGTTGAGACACTCGTAGAACTGGCCGTTGTTGCAGGCTCCATCCCCAAAGAAGCAGGCTGTCACCTGGTCGGTGCCGCGGTACTTGGCCGAAAAGGCCGCCCCTGTGGCCACCGGGATCCCCTCGGCCACAAAGGCATAGCCGCCCAAAAAGTTGTGCTCCGCCGAGAACAGGTGCATCGAGCCGCCGCGGCCCTTGCTGCAGCCGGTGGCCTTGCCGAACAGCTCCGCCATCACCGCCCGCGGGGGGATCCCGGCGCTGAGGGCATGCACGTGATCCCGGTAGGTGCTGCACACGTAGTCGGTGGGCTTGAGCGCCTTGATCACCCCCGTGGAAACAGCCTCTTGGCCGTTGTACAGGTGCACAAAGCCGAACATCTTGCCCTTGTAGTACATCTCGGCGCACTTGTCCTCAAACAGGCGGCCCAGCACCATGTCTTCATAGAGAAGGCGAGCCTCTTGGGCAGAAATGCGAGCAGTCGTAGAGCGAGAAGTAAGTTCTTGAACCATGCTGCAGTGCAACGAGTCAGGAATGTCCTAGGCGGTCAGCAGTGAGCTTTGCAGTTTACCTATTATCTCATGCTCAAGGATCGCTTGTTGGGATTTGCCTGCCACCTTGCCCGTAAGTTCCACCCTGTAGGGCCAAGGGCAGTTGTTTGAGATCCAGGAGAGTTAAACTGAAGGGCTAGGGCAAGAGGCGTTTCCATTTTGCAGCAGCCGCATCAAGACTTCGTCGCGCAGACGCGAATCCCGAACACCAAGAGCGCAAGGATGAGGGCTTCTTCTGCCTTCGGATCGGACTTCGACCTGGAGCCGCGGGCAAGAGATATTTGGCCAACCAACGTGACGGGGTGCGCCTATGGGAGCCCGTTGGGTTAGCGGTTTTGCGGCGGTGCTGTTTGCCCTGACGGTCACCCTGCTAGGGGGCTGGTACTTCACGGCGGCCATGGGGCTAATCGTCTTTCTGGCCCAACTGGAGTTCTTTCGCTTGGTGCAGGCCAAGGGCAATGCACCGGCCATGCGCACCACCATGTTTTCCAGCCAGGTGCTGGTGATTTTGCAGCAGGTTAAGCCGGAGTGGACCAGCCCTGCTTTTATCGTGGCCGGTTCTGTGATCTGCTTTTATCTGCTTTTTAAGCCCAAGCTGGCCACCATCGCCGACATTGCCACCTCGATTTTGGGATTGTTTTACTGCGCGCTGTTGCCCAGCTTCTGGATCCGCGTCAGGGCTTTGTCTTTTTCCCAAGGACTTGGCGAAGGGCTGTGGATTACGCTGTTGGCTATTGGCTGTGTCATTGCTGCCGATGTAGCGGCCTACCTCTGTGGGCGGGCCTTTGGGCGCACCAAGCTCTCCCTCCTCAGCCCCAAAAAAACGGTGGAAGGGGCGGTGGCCGGGATCGCAGCCAGCGTGGCCCTGGCCATGGCCGGAGCCTACTATCTGAACTGGCCCTGGCGCTGGTGGAGCGGCAGCGTGCTGGGGTTTTTGATTGGGCTAACGAGCCTGTTGGGCGACCTAACGGAATCGCTGATGAAGCGGGATGCCGGCGTCAAAGACTCCGGGGATCTCATCCCCGGCCACGGCGGCATTTTGGATCGGGGCGATAGCTACGTCTTTACCGGACCTCTAGTGTTTTACTTTATGGAATGCCTGGAATGGCTCAACGCCTATTTCAGCCGATAATTGCGATAATTCCCACCCCAGCCGAGAAGATTCTAGACACAAGTTTGCCTTTAGAAGGTTGGACAATCTGTGCGCAATCCTCGTAGGAATGGTACGACCAAAGCTACCCTTGGAACGGAGAAATCTCTGGTCTTTTGGCTCTTCAGCTATCTCGTTCCCCAACTTTCTCTTGCTGCACTTCTAAGATGACCTGCCTGACATTTTCCAGACAGCAAAACCCCTGGGGGTTGTTGACCTGGCAGCCACAGCGCCTGGCTTTGATGTGGGCGGCAATCTCGGCAAGAATGGCCTGGGGCGTTTTGGATCCCTGCAGCTCTTGCCGGATGCGCCGGCGGGTCCATGCAAAACAGTAGCAGACGGGCACGTCCTCGCCACTTTCTTTTTGAAAGACTGGAACCTTGAGGTCGTCAACCCCAAAGCTTTGACCTTGCTCGGAAAAATAAACAACAGGACAAACGGGATCCCGGCAAAACGCGTAGCTGCTGTCCGCATCCAGTTGTGCCAAAGCTCGAGGGAACAGCAGGCTCTTCAGGGTAATCAGTTGAACCGGGATCCCTTGCTCCCCGCTCTTTGGACACAAGGGCTGCCAAGCATTAGCAGAAAATGGTGCAAGGGGTTCTCTTGTCATGGGTTATCGAGTTGTTGTTGGAAGATAGTGCAAGAGGAACTTTTCTCTTGTTCAGAAAATTTCTGTTGACACTGTTCAATAAGTGTCGATAGCTCCCCTTTGAGTTCCTGCAGATGGGCAATTGACTTATCGATTTGTCTAAGTTTTTCCGTTAGCTTTACGTACACCTGCCAGCAGGGCAGAGCTTGCCCGTTCTCCTGAAGCAAGAGCAGTTCTTTGATCTCGGCCAGGGTAAGTCCCAAAGCCTTGGCGCGGGCAATAAAAGCCAGCCGCTCCAGCTCAGGCTCCCCGTAGAGGCGATAGCCCCCCTCCGTCCTGCGCGGTTTGGGAATGAGCCCCAGGCGCTCGTAGAAGTAGAGGGTTTGGGGACTGATGCCCAACTTCTCGGCTACCTGACCCACCCGCAGCAGTTCAGACACGCCCGGTTCTATACCCTCTCTCCAGCAGCTCTCCTAGCCTAAACCCTATAGCTAACTACAAGGTCAAGAGGGATCCCCCGCAAGGTCCACTCCGGCAAAGAGAGCCGCAAGAGCCCACTGGCTTGAAGTAAGCCTGCTAACCTATTAGGGTAGTCCTTCGAGAAGCCCTGGCCTAGATTCGGCATGACTGCTGCACCTGCCCTCGCCCACCTGCCCAGCCAGTACAACCCCTTTGCGACCGAGCCGAAGTGGCAGCGCTTTTGGGAGGAAAAGGGGTTTTATGTGGCGGATCCCAAGGCGCCGGGAGAAGCCTTCAGCATGGTGCTGCCCCCGCCCAACGTCACGGGCAGCCTGCACATGGGCCATGCCTTTGCCTTTACCCTGCCGGATGTGGTGGTGCGCTACAAGCGCATGCGCGGCTACAACGTCCTCTGGCTGCCCGGTACGGATCATGCCAGCATTGCCGTGCACACCATCCTGGAAAACCAACTGCGCCAGGAGGGCAAGAGCCGCTTTGACCTGGGCCGCGAGGCTTTTCTGGAGCGGGCCTGGGCCTGGAAGGAGCAATCCCAGGGCACCATCAAAAGCCAACTGCGGCGCCTGGGCCTGTCGCTGGACTGGACGCGGGATCGCTTTACTCTCGATGAGGGGCTGAGCCGGGCAGTTACGGAAGCCTTTGTCCGCCTCTACGAAGCAGGGCTAATTTACCGGGGCGAGTATTTGGTCAACTGGTGTCCGGCCACCCAGTCGGCAGTCTCCGACATCGAGGTGGACAACAAAGAGGTCAAGGGTCACCTCTGGCATTTCCGCTATCCCTTGGCCGCGGATCCCAACCAGTACCTGGTGGTGGCCACCACCCGCCCCGAGACGATGCTGGGGGATACAGCCGTGGCGGTCCACCCGCAAGACGAGCGCTACCGCCATCTCATTGGCCAGTTTGTGCGGCTGCCCATCAAGGATCGCCTTATCCCCATCATCGCCGACGAGTACGTGGATCCCTCCTTTGGCTCCGGCTGTGTCAAAGTTACCCCAGCCCACGATCCCAACGACTTTGAGATGGGCCGTCGCCACCAGTTGCCCTTGATCAACATTCTCAACAAGGACGGCACCCTCAACGAGAACGGGGATCCCTTCACCGGTCTGGATCGCTTTGTCGCCCGCGAGAAGGTGGTGCAGTGGTTTGCCGAGCACGGTCTGCTGGAGAAGGTGGAAGAGTACACCCACAGCGTGCCCTACAGCGACCGCGGGGGTGTGCCCATTGAGCCGCTGCTCTCCATTCAATGGTTTTGCGATGTCTCGGGGATGGGGGCCCGCTGCTTGCAGGAGGAGCGGGAACACCACAACCCCCGCTTTATTCCGGAGCGCTGGACCAAGGTTTACACCGGCTGGCTGGAGAAGCTGCGCCCCTGGTGCATCTCGCGGCAACTGTGGTGGGGGCACCAGATCCCGGCCTGGTATCCGGTCATCGACGGCCAGATCCCTGAGGATCCCCAGGCTTTTGTGGTGGCCCGCAATGCCGAAGAGGCCTGGGCTAAGGCACGGGAGAAGTTTGGCCCCGCCATCGAGCGGCTGGAGCGGGATCCCGATGTGTTGGACACCTGGTTTAGCTCCGCTCTGTGGCCTTTTTCCACGCTGGGCTGGCCGGAAGAGACAGAGGACTTCAAGCGCTACTACCCCAATTCCCTCATGTCCACGGGCTTCGACATCATCTTTTTCTGGGTGGCCCGCATGGCCATGATGGGAGTGCAGTTTACCGGCCAGATCCCCTTCAAGGATGTCTACATCAACGGCCTGGTGCGGGACGAGCAGGGGGCGAAAATGTCCAAGTCCAAGGGCAACGGCATCGATCCCATCGAGCTTTTGGACAAATACGGCACCGACGCCCTGCGCTACGCTCTGGTTAAAGAAGTGGTGGGGGCAGGGCAGGATATCCGCCTGGCCTACGACCGCAAGACCGGCGAGAGCGCCAGCGTGGAAGCAGCCCGCAACTTCGCCAACAAGATCTGGAACGCCTCCCGCTTTGTGCTCCTGAACCTGGAGGGGCAGACCCCCGCCCAACTGGGATCCCCGGCTCCGGAGGCGCTGGAGCTGGCCGATCGCTGGATCCTGTCGCGACTGCACTCCGCGGCCACCCAGGTTATCGAAGAGCTGGAAGCCTACGGCCTGGGCGAGGGGGCGCGGCTCTTGTATTCCCTGATTTGGGATGACTTCTGCGACTGGTACATCGAGCTGGCCAAGCCGCGGCTGCGGGGAGAAGACCCAACCTCCAAGCGCACGGCACAGCAGGTGTTGGCCACTGTGCTGGAGACCATCCTCCGGCTGCTGCACCCCTGGATGCCCCACGTCACCGAAGAAGTCTGGCAGCTCCTCACCCAGGCCAACCAAGCCACCTCCATCTCCGTCCAGCCCTATCCCGCCCCTGACCCTAACTGGGTTGACCCTCAACTGGAGCGGGAGTTCGGCCTGGTGATCCAGACCATCAGCAGCTTGCGCAACCTGCGGGCAGAGGCTGGCCTTAAGCCCCATCAAACCATCACGGCTCTGCTGGTTACCGAGGATCCCGACGAGCAGCGGATCCTCACCGCCGCTCAAGCCTACATCCGCGATCTGGCCAAGGCCGAGTCCCTAGAAATTACGGGATCCCTGGCCACGGAGCCCAAGCAGGTGGCGGCTGCCGTAGTGGGCACGGTGCAGGTGCTGGTGCCCTTGGCGGGGCTGGTGGATGTGGAGGCGCTGCGGGCTAAAGTGCAAAAAGATCTGGCCAAGCTGGAAAAAGAGGCTCAAGGGATCCGCGCCCGCCTGGAGAACCCCAGTTTCCTCAGTCGGGCCAACCCGGAAGTGGTGCAGGCTAGCCGCGAGCAACTGGCGGAGCTGGAGGCCCAGATGCAGCTCTTGCAAGCCCGCCTGGAAAAGCTGGGCTAGGGCAACGGGGAGCGCTCTCCTTTGGGGCTCTTGACCTGGGCAGCCGACTTGCGTAGCCTCGAGCTCAATAGCACCGGCTATTTTTGTGCAAGGGGAGTGACCATCCCCCATCTCTGTGTTATGATGAAAATTAATTCGAGATAAATGTCGGTTGTAGCGTTCGGTTCTTCTGGTCTTGACGGGTTTTCACGTTTTGTATTGGCAGACGGCTCTCCGAATATCTCGCCCTTTGTTCCTCTCTCTTTCGGAGATCGTCGATGTCAATTTATGTAGGTAACCTTTCCTTTAAGGTGACGGAAGCGGATTTGACCGCTGTTTTTGCCGAGTACGGTTCCGTGAAGCGGGTGCAGATCCCTACCGACCGTGAGACAGGCCGCATCCGCGGTTTTGGGTTCGTGGAAATGAGCTCTGAAGCCGAAGAGCAGGCTGCCATTGCCGCTCTGGACGGCGCAGAATGGATGGGCCGTGACCTCAAGGTCAACAAGGCTCGTCCGCGAGAAGAACGCCCCACCTCAGGCTTCCGCTCTGGTAACGCCAACGGCGGTGAGCGGCGGCGCAACTTCCAATCTCGCTATTAAAACGCCTGCTGAGGCTTCTCGGTTTGAGTTTGCCCCTCACCCCCGGCCCCTCTCCCAGAGCGTCCCTCACCCCCGGCCCCTCTCCCAGAGGGAGAGGGGGGCTAGGGATTGAGGCGGCGAGCTTTCCCTTGCAATTCGGTAGCGACTTTTAGGCCGGCGGTTTGTCCGGCCAGGGATCCGTCAGGTCGGCGGCCAGGGGATCCCAGTCCCAGCCCCAGTCGCGGGCGATGGCCTGCGTAAGGCCCAACTGGCCAGAGCCCGGGTAGCGGGCCAGGGCTAGCAGGAGATCCACCAGTTGCTCGCCAGTGGGGGTGCAGCCAAAGATGTGCAGTCCATCTCGGATCTGGGATTCCTTGAGCTCGCAGAGGTAGCCATCGAGGCGGCCCCAGTCTTCTTCCTTATCCAGGTTGAACTGCAGGTCGAGGTGCTCTCGGCAGGCAAGCTCCTGGATCTGGGCGCGGATCAGCGGGCAGCGCCCAGGATCCATCTGCTGGGCCTCGTAGTACTCGTCCATCAGCCGCTCCAGTTCCGCCAAGGGCCCGTAGAGCTCGGCACGGGTTAAGGGCGGGGTGAGGTGGTCGAGGATGACAGCCTGAGCCCGCCGCTTGGCCTGGGATCCCTCGCCAGGATCGTTGACGATGAAGGGGTAGAAGTGGGGCAGAGGCCCCAAGGCTATTTCTGGGTAGCAGGTGGCCGAAAGGGCGGATCCCTTGCCAGGCAGCCACTCCAGGTTGCCGTGCTTGCCCACATGCACCACTGCCTGCACGCCAAACACTTGCCGCAGCCACAGGTAAAAGGCCAGGTACTCATGGGGCGGTACCAAATCTGGGGCGTGGTAGTTCAAAGAGGGATCCCGGTCGTAGCCTCGCGGCGGCTGGAGGCCGACAAAAACCTGCTCCAGCTGCAGGCCGACAATGGGGATGTCGTGGGCGGGCGGATCCCCCCACTGCCGCACCAGATCCTCTTGGACAGCGGCAGGCAACTGGGCAAACCACTCCCGGTAGAGGGCAGCCGGCAGCACCTGCCGCGCCGGGCGTAGGGATCCCAGCGGATCATAGGTTTGGCCCTGGGTTAGCCAGCGGATGAGCTCATCTCCGCTCTGGGGCAGTGGACAGGCGCGGTAGCCAGCTTCCGCCAGGGCCTTGAGGATCTCGACGCAGCTTGCCGGTGTATCCAACCCTACCCCATTGGCCAGCCGTCCATCCCGGCTGGGGTAGTTGGCCAAAATCAAGGCTAGACGGCGCTGGTTGGCAGGAGTGCGCCGCAGCTTTACCCAGTTGGCCGCCAGCTCGGCTACAAACGCCACCCGATCCGGCACAGCCTCATAGGCCATGATCTCCGTCTGCAGGCGGGGATCCCACTGTTGAACCGTCTTGAACGAGATGGCGCGGCTGAGGATGCGGCCGTCCACCTCCGGCAACACCACGTTCATGGCCAGATCCCGCGCCCCCAAGCCCCGGGTGGAGTTCTCCCAGCGCTCCCGCGACCCACTGCTCAAGACCACCTGCACAACCGGCACATCCAGCTCCTGCCAGAGACGGACATCGGGCTGCTCGCTCTCCAGGCGGGCCAGGGAAAAGCTGGTGGTGTTCAACAAAAGTTCAATTTGGCCGCCGAAGTGCTCCCGGATGGCCTGCGGCAAGTCCGGCTCCTGCAGGCCATAGGTGTACAGACACAGCGGCTGCAACCCCCGCTCCTGCAGGGCGTTGGCCAGGGCATCTATTGGCTGCGTATTCCCCGCCAAAACATGGGCCCGGTAGAGCAGGATCCCTACCTTGGGGGCGTGGGGATCCCTGAGGGGGAATAGGGGGGGATGGTAGATCCCCAGCCGGGGCAGCACCTGCGGCTCTGGCACGGCGTACTCCTGTCCCAGAAACTCCCTGGCCAAGAATTTCAAGCAAGCCGCCACATTGGCTGCCCCTCCTTCCAGCCAGTACTGCCACACCCGGTCTGCTACTGTCAGGGGCACGGTGGAGTGGCTAACCAAATCCCAATCGGGGCGGTCATCCCCAGGGATCACAATCAGGGTGGCTCCCGCTGCTGCCGCTACCTCTTTGGCCACCTCCAGACCATAGCTCCAGTAGGCCCTTCCCCCCAACAGGCGCAGGAGCACCACCTGAGCTTGCCGCAACACCTTCTCGGCGTAGTCGTCGATGCTGAGAGGCTGTTGCAACTGCAAGAGGTTAGCCGCCCGCACCGCCGGGAAATCAGCCGGCAGCAGGCGCATGGCTGCGCTCAAGGCCGTCAGATCCGTGTCGGCTGCCGACAGGACAACGATGGGCGCAGGATCCTGCTCCAGGAAAATGACCCCACCTTGGGAAGGATCCCATCCCCCCGGCAAAGCAGCTATCCGATGCATAGAGCCAGCGCCAGGCGCCCCGCCATCTCCTTGAGACTACCCAGAAGGATAGCTTGGTAGCCCCGCACTTGCGTGGGGAGCGGAAAAGCTCGTAATTGCCAAGGGTATACTTGCCGAAAAGGCGTACCGTTCCCAGGCCAGCAGCTAATCACGGTGAAAAACCCGACTGGTGCAGGCGTCCGAGACGCGAGAGGACGCCGTCCTGCTGACGCGAGCAGGGCTTTTCCTGAGGGGACTGTCTAGAGGCGTCTTGACAGCGCCTGTTTGAACTACGTGAGAACCCTACGCCTTGAGGCGGTGGGGGTGTCAATCTAACGGCCGTACTTGAGCACAAAGACATCTTTCAGACCAGCATGGGGCTCTCCGGCGAGGGATCCCCAGGTTACACCTACCACCCCGAGGGTGCCCTCTTGGTCTAGCGCCATGGCCTGAATCCAGTCGAAGTCGGCGCTGCCGAACTGGTGGCGCCAGAGCTCGCCGCCGTTGGTATCGTAGAGGCGGACAAAGGCATCGCTGCGACTTGCAGGGATCCCCTGGGTGGATCCTGCCACCCAGACCCTTCCGAGCCTATCCACGGCAATGGCCAGAGGGCGCTCCCCTTTCGCGCTGTCCCATTGGCGGCTCCAGAGCTCGTTGCCGTAGGGATCATACTGCCGCACAAAGACACTGTACCCTTGGAGCAAGGCCTGTCCAGCAGGAGCCTCTTGGGTATAGCCCGCCACCCAAACTTTTCCCTCCTCTCCCACAGCGATGGCAAGAGTGCCGTCGCCCCCTTTGTTGGAAAACTGGCGCAGCCAAACCTGGTTGCCGCTGGGATCATACTGGCCGACAAAGCCGCCAGCCCTTGTGCGGTCGCGGACGAATCCGGTTATCCAGAGATTTCCTGCCCCATCGGCGGCCAGGGCAGTGACCTGGGCCCCTAGCTCGCGGACCCAGAGCGGTTTGCCGTCAGCGTTGTATTGGCGCACAAAGCTCTTGCCTCCGCTATTTCCGGCTACCCAGACATTGCCCTTGCCATCCACGGCAATGGCAGTGACCTGGTCAGGCTCAGCACCGCCCAACTGCTGCGTCCAGAGCTCCCGACCCTGGGGATCGTGCTTACGCAGGAAGATGTCTTTTGCGCCGGCATTGCTGTAGCCAGGGAAAGCGCCGTAGGTCACTCCTGCCACCCAGGTGTTCCCTCTCCTGTCCACTGCCACCGCCACAACTTCGTCTAAAGCAGGGGTGCCCAACTGCCGTGTCCAGAGCTCTCGGCCCCAGGCATTGTACTTGCGCAAGAAACCATCGCCACCCCCTGCCGAGCTTTGGCCCAAAAAGCTTCCCTCCGTTACCCCCGCCACCCAAATATTTCCCTTTCCATCAATTGCGATGGCGCGAGCCTCGTCAGAGGAAGGGGTGCCAAACTGACGCAGCCAAGGGCTGGGACTACAGCCAAAACCTAAACCGAAAAAAGCTAAGACACCCAGAACTGCTCTAGCCAGTGCCTGTCTCCTGCTCATAGGCCCTCTTTTGGGGGCACTGGGCAAAGCATAGCAAGGGCTCTCCCCGGCTATCGCGAGGGATAAGCCCCCGCCTCTTCTCCAGCAGCAGCACAGGATCCCTAGGCAACCTGAGGCATTGCTTCAGAGCTGGCCAGGCGCGGCGAAAACTGCAGCGCTGCCTGCACAAAGGCCTGAAACAGGCGAAAATGCTCAGCCTCTTCAAAGGTGAACTCGGGGTGCCACTGCACGGCAATAGCCCAGGGATGGGTTTCGTGCTCGATGGCCTCGATGAGCTCGTCGGGAGAACAGGCAGCCAAACGCCAGCCCGCCGGCACCCCCCAAACAGCCTGGTGGTGCCAAGAGACTACGGAGATTGCGTCGACGCCGACAATTTGCTGCAGGCGGGTGGAGCGGATGAGGCTGACGCTGTGGCGAACGGGCTTGCGATCGGCGGGGTTGAAATGATCCAGCTCGTCGTACACGTCGGGCACATGGGGGATCAGCTTGCCGCCGCTGACCACGTTCAGCAACTGCATCCCTCGACAAATGCCCAAGACCGGGATCCCTTGCGCCAGCGCGGCTGCCGCCAAGGCCATCTCAAAGCGATCCCGCTCGGCGCTGACGTGACGCACCTGGGGATGTTGGGGATCCTCTCCGTAGGTGCTGGGGCAAAGGTCGCCGCCTCCTGTCAACACCAGCCCATCTACCGCAGCCAGCAGCGCTTGTGGCTCACTTTCGCCTGGGGGAAAAAGAACGGGGATCCCGCCAGCAGCGCGAAGGGCATCCACATAGCGGCCCGGCGCCACAAAATCTCCCTGGCCGTTGCGGCTGGGGGTAGTAACGCCGATGAGGGGCCGATTTACAAAAGAGGGTGTCCGGTTCATTCCTCTACACTACATTGACAACAAAGCTGAGAAAGTACCGCTCGCCACCATAAACCTTGACAACTCTGGCTGACTGGGGGCAACCAGTATACCCCCTGTCCTAACTTCCACCACGATAACCGTAAAAGTAGCCGGAAGCACACTAGGCAAATCCAGAGCCGCCCACAGTAAAACAGGGTAGGGTTCGAGGGATCCCGACGTGCGTTTTGATACTTATGACCCAGGTGAAGGTTTTTACGATGAGCTGTTTGTGGGGCGCGGTCGGCCTCGCCCTGAGGCGATCCCGCTGATTGAGCGCCTGCATTCGCTGGGAGAAGGAGAGCTGCAGCAGCGGCAAGCGGCGGCCCAGGCAGCCCTCTTTCAGATGGGGGTAACCTTCAACGTCTATGGCGACAGCCAGGGCACGGAGCGGATTTTCCCCTTCGACATCATTCCCCGCATCGTCTCAGCCTCTGAGTGGCAGCGGCTGGAGCAGGGCCTGAAGCAGCGCATCCATGCCCTGAACCTGTTTATCGACGACGTCTATCACGACCAGAAGATCCTCAAGGATGGGGTGATCCCTGCTGAGCTGGTCGAGACGGCCAAAGGATTCCTGCGGCCTTGTATTGGGCTCAACCCGCCGGGGAGAATTTGGTGCCACGTCACCGGCACCGACCTGGTGCGGGATCGGGACGGGACTTGGTACGTGCTGGAAGACAACCTGCGCTGCCCCTCGGGCATTTCCTATGTGCTGGAAAACCGGCGGGTGATGAAAAGCACCTTTCCCTCGCTGTTTAACACGATGGGGATCCGCCCGGTGGACGACTACCCCAGCCACTTGTTGGATACCCTCCTCAATCTGACGCCGCCGCACCTGGCCAACCCGACAGTGGTGGTGCTCACCCCCGGCATCTACAACTCCGCCTACTTCGAGCATTCTTTTCTGGCCCAGCAGATGGGGGTGGAGCTGGTGGAAGGACGGGATTTGGTGGTGGCCGATGGCTATTTGCAGATGCGCACCACCAAGGGCCTGCAACGGGTGGATGTAATCTACCGCCGCATCGACGATGACTTCATCGATCCGCTGGTCTTTCGCCCCGATTCCCTCTTGGGGGTACCCGGCCTGTTTGAGGTCTATCGCTCGGGTCGGCTGGCAATTGCCAATGCCTTGGGGACAGGAGTGGCAGACGATAAGGTCATCTACGCCTATGTGCCCCAGATGATCCGCTACTACCTGGGAGAAGAAGCGATTTTGCCCAATGTGCCCACCTACTTGTGTTGGGATCCCAAGGATCAAGCTTATGTGCTGGAGAACCTGGACAAGTTGGTGGTGAAGGCGGCCAATGAGTCGGGCGGCTACGGCATGCTGATGGGACCGCGGGCCACACCGGAGGAGCGGGCCGCTTTTGCCGAGAAAATCCGCGCCCAGCCCCGCAACTACATCGCCCAGCCCGTCGTGTGTCTTTCCCGCGTGCCCACCCTCGTGGATTGGGGAGAGGGGCTGAGGCTGGAGCCCTGCCATGTGGATCTGCGGCCCTACATTCTCTACGGCAAAGAGATCTACGTTCATCCCGGCGGCCTAACCCGCGTGGCCCTCAAAAAGGGATCCCTAGTGGTCAACTCCTCCCAAGGGGGCGGCAGCAAAGATACCTGGGTGCTCTGCGGGGATCCCCGCTGCTGAAGGGTAGGCTTAGGCCGGAGCAGCAGGGCCCGGCCATCTGGCGAAACGACGGGCGTGTTGCAGCGCCAAATCCACATAGTGCTCGGCGTGGCGGCGCAACTGCTCCACCTCTTGGTCTGTCAGGGTGCGGATGACCTTGGCCGGGATCCCGACTGCCAAAGAGCGGGGCGGCAGCGAGCGGGTGACCACCGCTCCAGCCCCGACCATGCTGCCCGCCCCGATGGTGACTCCGTTGAGGATGACGGCCCCAATCCCCACCAGGGATCCCGCCTCGATGTGGGCGCTGTGGATGACGGCCCGATGGCCGACGGTGACCTCCTCGCCGATGCAGGTCGGCTGCTCCGGATCCCCGTGCAGGATCGCCCCGTCTTGAATGTTGCTGCGGCGGCCAATCACAATCGGCGACAGATCCCCTCGCAAAATGGCCCCGTACCAGATGCTCACCCCTTCCGAGAGCTGCACATCACCAATCAGCGTGGCATTGGCGGCCACAAAGGCTGCCTGGTCGATCCCTCGCGGCTGCTGCTCCAACCCCACTCTCCAACCAGCAACAACTTCCATCAATCCTACCGCCAGTAACGGTGCGGCAATTCCCGGCTTCCCCAGTGCTCTGCACCGCCTTTGCCCCGGCAGCTGACCAGATGCAAGCATACAACAGCCGTGAAAGAGATTAACCCCCCTCTCCCTTTG
>NZ_JANSIQ010000043.1:56578-99733 GCF_047502685.1 Synechococcus sp. OH20
GGAGAGGGGCCGGGGGTGAGGGCTATCTCTTTGGGAGAGGGGCCGGGGGTGAGGGCTATCTCTTTGGGAGAGGGGCCGGGGGTGAGGGTCATCCCTTTGGGAGAGGGGCTGGGGGTGAGGGGTTTCGGCTAAGCTTGGCGCTGCAGGAGCAGAGGGGGGTCAGCCGTCTGCAAAGGGCGAATGGCAAAGAAACTTTCGTAGATGCAATCGCCAACGTAATTCATTTGCAATTGCAACTTGTCGAGAAATTCGTGTAAGCCCTGCTCCATAATATCGTCAATGGTGAGATAATCCAGCTCAGAGCGCAGCCGTCCCAAAGCCCGCTCACTGGGATCCCGCCAAGTATCAGCAGGGGTTCCAGTAATCTGGTGTAGGGAGCGATCGGCGTGAATGAGACAAAACTGAATGGAGCGGGGAAATTGCCGATCCAAAATCAGGAAAGAGGCCACCTCTCTAGGGTTAATGCGGTGTTGGCGGCTGTATTTTCGATACATTTCATAAGCGCTGGCCGACTTTAGGAGAGCAATCCACTGCAATTCATCCAGGGGCGTGCCCACATCCTGTACAGAAGGCAGCAAAATAAAATACTTAACATCCAGAATGCGAGCCGTTTTGTCGGCCCGTTCCAAAAGGCGGCCGATTTGTCCAAAGTGCCACCCCTCCCCGTGGGTCATGGTGGCATCCATCACCCCAGCAAAGAGATGGCTGGCCAGCTTGACTTCCGTGAAGAAATCGTGGAGCTGGCTCAGATGCGGCCACTGTTGAGCAGCTTCCTTCACCATTAAGTAGAAGCGATTCACCCGCTCCCACATTTCCGAAGAAATGATCTCCCGCACAGAGCGGGCATTTTCCCGTGCCAGCCGCAAGCAGGAAAAAATCGAGTTGGGATAATCCCTATCAAAAGCCAGAAACTGGATCACCGTTTCCTGGGTCGCCTGGCCGTAGCGCTGGTAAAACAGCTCCTGATCCCCAGTGGTGGAGATGATGGGATCCCATTGCTGAGCTGTGCCACTAGGTGAGTCGAGGATGAGGTTTAGGTTGACATCGATAAAACGGGCAATGTTCTCGGCCCGCTCCACGTAGCGGTTGAGCCAGTAGATGGAATCGGCCACGCGACTCAACATGGTGTTGCCTCCTCTGTTGTCCTCAACCCCAACAGACGGAGCAGCCGCCGCAGCTCCACCAGCAGCACTCCTGCCACGCCGGTCAGGATCCAGCCCAGCCAGTCCGCCGCCGTGCCCAAGTAGCGCACCTCCACGCGGTGCTCCCCCGGCGGGATCCGCACTTGCAACAGCCCTGGCCCGTTGTATTCAGCAGCTCTGAACCGTCCATCAATTTGTACCCGCCAGGCGGGGTAGTAAAACGTGCGCAAGACTACAGCTTGCTCCTGACCGGTGGGGTTAAGCGCCCGAAAGCGACGGTAGCCGTAGCGCCACTCTTCCACCTGGAGCCGCGCCGCCGGATCCTCTACCTCGCCTTGCCACTGCAGCAGCGGATCCACCTGTGGGGGCGGCATGGGCAGCGTCGCCTGGCGGGGCCGGTATTCCAGCGCATCCACCAGCGCCAGCCCATCGGGAAAGCGCCAGTGCATGTGCAAGAAAGCAATGCCCGGCCGCTCTTGGGGCTCGTTGGGGAACTGCTTGGCTGCAGCGAGTTCTTGAAAAGTTTGGACAAGCGGCGGATCAAAGCCGGCTTTGGACACCAGTTGCAAGCCCTGCCAGGTTTGGACTGCCATGGCCAGGCCGAGCCCCACCAGCAAAGGGAGCCGCCAGCGCTTGTGCCCCCATCCCCACCCAGCTAGAGATCCCACTAGCCAAGGCACGGTTACCGCCGTCACCGCCATCCAGCGCCAGGAGAACTGAATCCGCCGCAGGGGCAAAACCCACTCGTAGAGCCAAGCCAGCAGATCCGTCATCATCAGCAGCGCCACCAGGCTGGCTCCCAAGCTGTAGAGCAGGGTGGCTCTGGCAAGAGATTCGGCAGCACCACTTTCCTGGCAGGAGAAACTCCTCCCCGACCGGCGGGCCAGCCAAAAAACCAGGATCCCAACCCCTCCCAGAACCGCCGCCATCCAAACCCAGTACCCCACCAGGTTGCTCTCAAACCAGTGCTCTGTCCAGCGCGGCTGCAGCTGCATGAGCCCGCTCACCATCAGGCGATGGTGGGGCGTATACTCCTCGGTAAAGTTGACAAAATCCACCTGGACATGCCGCTGATCCCAGAAGGCCGGCAGCAGATAAAACGCCGTCCACCCCAGCCCCAGCCCAAACCCCAGGTAGCAGCGCCCCACCCTGGGCCAGAAGGGATCCCTTCCCCCCAACACCCAAGGCAGAGGCAGCCAAATCAGGGTCAACACCAGCAAGGTGGGCAGGTGGGACAGCGCCAGCAGGCCGTAGCTCAGGGCTAAAGCCGCAACCGGCCAAAGGGCCTGCAACCGGCAGATCGTCTGCAGCGAGGCCCAGAAAACCCAGGGGGAGACGGCAATGGCCCACACTTCCCCTATGGCTCCCCTTTGGTAGATATCCACCAGCCAATAGGGGCCGGCCATGCTCAGCAGGGCCAAGACCAACGCCAAAGCCCAAGGAAGCACCTGCCGCAGCAGAAGGTACAGCCCCAGACCCAAGACCGCCATCGCTAGGCCCATGCTGGCCACCAGAGAGCCGAGCATGTCCAGCCCCAGGGCTCGAAAGGGCAAGGTGGCCACCATACACAGGGGCGGATAGAAGGCAAAGGTGGGGTTGCCATAGCCAAAGTTGGAATACTCCAGCCAGCGGGGGTAAAACTGCCCGCCGAAAAACTGGCGCTGATACTGGAAGGCCCAATTGAGATTGAAGTGGGTGGAATGGGTGATGGGGTAGCCCCGCTGCAGCATTGGCCAGAGCAGTGCCAGCACCCCGGCCAGCAGCGCGATCCCGATAAGCCCTCCCGGTTGGTGCAACCTCTTCAACATCTCACTGGGACAGGCTATTCTGATCAAACCCAGAAGGCCCGGAACTTCCCCCATACTTGCGCAACAGGCGGATATTCTCGATCACCATCGCCTTTTCCAAGGCCTTGGCCATGTCGTACAGGGTTAGGGCAGCCACTGCAACCGCCGTCAAAGCCTCCATCTCTACTCCGGTGGTGATGCTGGTCAAGGGGAGAGGATGACACAGCGGGATCAGATCGGGGGTGCGCTTGGCGGCCATGATCCCGGCCAGCCGAGCCGCTTCCACCACATTCCCTTTGGGCCCTTGACCGGCCAAAATGACCTCTAAAGTCCTTTCTGACATGCGTACCTGCCCTTGGGCAGTGGCCAAACGGGCAGCCAGGGGCTTGTGTCCCACTTCCACCCTCTGTACCCGACCGGAAGCGTCCAGGTGGGTGAGGGTTGGGCCAACATCAGAGGTCAAATCCGACGGCCACCCCAGCCTCCTGCAATCCTTGAAAGCTGCAACAGCCGGCTCAGGCTCCAGTGAAGTCGTCAAATCAGCAACCAAGCCCTCAACTTGAGAACTGTTAGTAGCGAATCCAAGCATAGGCGGCATCGGAGAGCACCGGCACCTCGGCATAGTGACCGCGCACGTTCTGCACCCAAGCATAAAGGGTGACAGCGATTACCCCAAGCAGGGCAGTGGTGGCCAAAATGCTAACAAGCGCTGCCAAACCAAGGCTGCCAAAGAGCATAGCGAACACCTGCATCAACACTTGCACCAAAAACAGGGCAATGTTGAGCAGCAGCGCCTGCATCGTGTTGAAGCGAACAAAATGGGCGACGCGGCCGTTGCGGATTACGAAAAAGAGTAGGGCAAAAAACAGCCCCATGCCCAGCCAGCCCGTGGCCAGAGGCAGCAAACGCAGCAGCGGACTAAAAATGGGGATCAAACCTGGCAGAGATTGAAACAAGCCAGAGGGCACAAAGCCGAAGGGCAGAGCCGCTACCAACGGCAAAAGGTAGGGAAGGGATCCCCAGAGCCGATCGATGGGAGTGATGTTGCCGCGCCAGGTCATAATCCGTCGATCCCCTTAGTGCAGTGGCCATTGAAGCAAGTTTGCCGGTCGGTGCGCTCTCGGAATCCCTAGATGGGAAGAAGAAAGCGACACCCGAGCTTTGGGCCTATTGTAGTCGATGGATTTTGGCGACTCAACACGCTCGACCGCAAGCCGGCCTCAGCTTTCGAGTGAGCAGAACAAATAATTATTGAGTGGGCAAGTGTTCACGGTGAGCATCCTCCTTCATCCGGGCTGGTATAATCGCTGGCAATTCCTTTCTCCATCACCGGTCTTTTGGGTTCTTTAAGTCTTTTTTCGGCTTCGACCATGAAGATTTCCTCCTTTCCTGTTGCCCGCCTTGTGGGAGCTTTCCTCTGGCAAGCTTGGTCTGGTCTCATCGGCTTTTTCAACGACCGCCTGTTGCCGGAGCGCTACCATGTTCGGCCCGAAGCTTTGCCGGAGGGGCTGGCCCAGCTTTGGGCCCGTTATCTGCGCTACCGGCAAGCATCTCGTCCAGGGGCAATCCAGTTTCGCGGCCTGACGGTGGAGCCTGGACGGGATCTGCACTCGGCTCGTCTTGAAGCTCGTCCGCTCCGCTACCGCGGCTGCCCTGTGGAGACGGTTGCCCGCTGCGGGGATCCCTCTCCTGCCGGCCAACTTCTCACTGAAAAAGCTTTTGTGCCTCCCTACTGGAGACTGCTCAATACATTGCGCTTGAAGTTGAGCCTGGCCGATATCGATCGCTATTCGGTCACCCCGGCTCTGCAGCGGGTTTACCGTGGCCAAGTGTTCTAGCGGTTTATCTCCCTACGGGTGGCTGACCCCACGGTTGAGGCGCTGCCGCTGGTAGATGTTGGGTTGACCAGCTTGTTTCTCCTGAGCAGCGGGGGGAGGAGCTCCAGATACCCGCCACCTTTAGCTAAAAGCCGCAGGAGCCCCGCTCCCTACCGCCTAGCGGTCGGAGTTGGGTAGTTTACAAGTCCTTGAGCTGCAAACAAAAAGGCTCTGAAAGACCAAGAAAAAGCTAAGGTGGTGCGGCAACGCGCCCGCATCGCGAACAGCCGGGGAGATTTTCTGCACCACCTTAGGACTCGATGGGTGCGTGAAAGCCGAGCCATCGAGGTGGAAGAGCAGGCGGTCGGCAATGGGCAGGCATCCCAAGCGGGCTCAATCCATGTTTTTCGGTCGATGCTCGAGCCAATTTTAATCGGGTTGAGCGCTGTGCTCTGGGGCGGTCTCTGGGGCTACGCCACGCTGCTGATCGTGTTGGTGAACTTCAAGGAGCAGGGATCGGTTTACGCCTACCCCATGCAAGTGGTGTTGGATCGCTTTGTGGAATCTTTGGGGCTGGACTGGCTCAAAGCTTTGCATGCCATGCAACTGAAGCCGCTGCGCCAGATCAGCTATGCCCTGTTTGGCGCTGTCACCTTAGGGGTGGTCTGGATGCTTTGGGTGTTGGGGTGAGGCAATGAACGCTGCTCAACTGGTCGCCATTCTCTCTACTGCCATTGCCACCGCTACACCGTTGGTCTTCGCCAGTGTAGGAGAAACCATCACCGAGCGAGCAGGGGTGATCAATCTCTCCGCAGAGGGGACGATCATGCTGGCTGCCATGGTTGGGTTCGCCGTGGCCAAGCTGACGGGAAGCCTGGTGTTGGGCTTTTGGGCTGCCGCTGCTGGGGCCACTTCTGTTCCGAAGGGATCTGCTGCTGTATGCCAGCTATGCGCTGATTGGGGGAACTTGGTTCTTTAGTTTTATCGCACCCGGCCTGGCCTGATGCTGCGGGCCATGGGAGAACAGCCGGCAGCAGCCTTTGCCCGTGGCACCGATGTCATTTTCTGGCGCTATGTCTACAGGATCCCTACTGGGCTTGGCAGGAGCCGCTTTTTCGCTGGATTTCAAGGCCGGCTGGAGCCACCGACACACAGCAGGTTACGGCTGGATTGCTTTGGCCATCGTCATCTTCGGCGGCTGGAACCCCTTGGGGGCCTACCTGTTCGGCATTTTGCAGTCCTTTGCCGGGGTTGCCCAGACCACCATCCGCGCCGTGCCTGCCCAAGTTTTTACGGTGGCTCCCTTTGTGTTGATGATTTTGGTGTTGGTGTTCACCTCCGGGGAATGGTGGGAGTACGGTCTGCGCGGGATCCCACCTCGGCTGCGGCGCTGGATTCAGCAGGCGGCGCGAGCCACTCCGCCGGCAGCCCTGGGACAGCCATTTGAACAAGGCTAGAGACCCGGCTCGGGGAGTCTCTGGTCAACCGGCTCAATTAAGAGAAAATCTAAGGGTGCATCCTAGAAAATAGCGTGCAGCTTTTTGAGACAGGCCTGGATCTCCGCCAGCTCGGAGGGATCCAACTTTTGGAAGCGCTCTTTCAAGTAGGCGATGTGGGCCGGAAAAATTTCCTCAAACAGTTTCTCCCCCGCCTCTGTCAGCACGACCCTGAAGCAGCGGCGGTTCTCTGGCGGCACTTGCCGGCGCACCAGCCCCTTCTGTTCCAGACGATCCACAATGCCGGTCAGTGTCCCTTTGGTAACCAGGGTTTTTTGGGCCAAGACATTCATGGTCATGCCGGGAGTGTTGCCGAGGGTCACCAACACATCAAATTGGGGGGCGGTCAGCCCCATTTGCCGAATGTGAACCCCGGCATAATTTTCAAAGGCTTGGTAGGCCCGCACCAGATCCCGCACCACCCCCAAAAAAGGCTCACGGGCCGCCAGAATTGTTCGCGTCGACGGGACGGAGGAGTCTTCAGGCTTGCGAACCTCGCTTTCCGGAACGTCAGGCAGGGCAGGGTCGACAGGAGTGGGCATAGTTGAAGATCGCTGAAGGGGACTCACCCCCAGAGGAAAGTCTCGGCTCCATGATAGCCGACTGTAGTATAGTTCTAACGCAAATTAACGATGCTTCCGGCAGCAGCTCCAACCGTATCCGCATCCAGGGGCAGGACTGAGCGAGGGTGGAGGCTTTTCCGGCGGGGAGGGTCTCGACGACCTGTCGCTCACAAGGGAGCTGCTGCTGCAGAACCCAGAACTTCGTCCCACTAGCATAAGTAAAAACAGCCTAAACTGCGAGCAGCCCCCATTGATTCTGACTTTGCTATGAGAGGTGTATGACCAGGATCCCACCAAGCCCCAGAGCTGACCGGCAGTTGGCTCAAGCTGCCTACCTGGATCTGCAACTCTTTCGACTTCGGGATCCGGCCTTGTTGGGGAGATTGAGATCCCGGCAGGGTTGCAACCTGCCACAGACTGTCTGGCACCGGCCCTCTAGCTGCTGCGACCGCGGAAGCTGGATACTGATCGCGTAAGCGGGACGAAATGAACGACTTAGCAACCGGATGGCTCGAGCGCAGCAAGCGAGGTGCCCATGTTAAATGCCGCCATCACCCTCACGATCTTCCTTGGCTTTTGGGGAGTCGTGGTCAAGCGCAATCTCATTATGAAGATCCTGGCCATGGATGTCATGAGCACCGGGGTCATCGCCTTCTTCGTGATCTGGGCCGCCCGCAGCGGTGTGTTCACCCCTATCTACAAGCCCTGGCGCGAGCTGGACTATGCCGACCCCGTACCTCAGGGGATCATCCTCACGGCCATCGTCATCGGTCTGTCGGTACAAGCCCTGATGTTGGTGGGGGTGATGAAGTTGTCCCGCAACCATCCCACCCTCGAAGTGGAGAGCATCGAACAGGCGGTCGCGTCAGCGGGACGGAGCACTTTTACCGATGACTGAGCTGACGCTGGTCTGGGTGGCGCTACCCTTTTTGTTTGCCTTTGCCACCTACTTGATGCCCGCCTTGACCCGTCCCAGCTTGGTGGGGATGGCCGCGCTGACGGTGGCCTATGCAGTGTACCAGGGGGGGTTGCCGGGAACAACTGCGGCGCCGTTAGAGCTTCAGTTGCTGGATCACTTCGGGGTGACGCTGCGGATCGACGCCAACGCAGCAGCCATGCTCTTGGCCCATGGACTGATAACGCTGGGGGTGGCGCTGTATCTGGATCGGCGCTTTGTGGGCAGCCGCTTTCTGGCCATGCAGTTGCTGATCGTCCACGGCAGCGCCAACGCCGTCGTCATCAGCGCCGACCTGATCAGTGTCTATGTTGCCCTAGAGGTGCTCAGCATTGGTGTGTTTTTGCTGCTCACCTACGGGCGCCGGGCTGAGTCCCAGCCGACGGCAGGGGATCATCGCGACCGCCAGCTTTGGGTGGGGCTGCGCTACCTGTTCATGAGCAATGTGGCCATGCTCTTCTACTTGATGGGCGCAATCCTGGTCTACGTGCGCACCGGATCCCTGGCGATGAGCAGCTTGGCCATGGCCGCCCCCACGGCTTTGGCGCTGATTGCCGTGGGTCTTTTGGCCAAGGGGGCGGTCTTCGTCGCCGGCCTGTGGCTGCCCCTCACCTACATCACCGCGGATCCCGTTATCGCGGCGGTGCTCAGCGGCTTTACGACCAAAGCAGGTGCCATGGCCTTGGTGCACTGCAGCGAGGCTTCGCCGGCCTTGGCCCAGGGGTTGTCCTACTTGAGCGCCGGCTCAGCCGTTTTTGGGATCCTCCTGGCTTTGATGGCCAGCACGCCCCAGCGCCTTTTGGCCTGGAGCTCGGTCTCGCAGATGGGATTTGTAATTGCCGCCCCTCAGTGGGCAGGTTTGTACGGCCTGGCCCATGGGTTGGCAAAGCCTCTGTTGTTTGTGGGGACGGCGATAACGAGTCGCTGGCGCTGGCCGATGTTGATCTTGGGGGCGGCCTCTCTGGCAGGGGTGCCCGGCAGTTTGGGGTATGCAGCCAAGGCCCTCACCTTGTCGGCTCTGGATCCCTGGCACGAGTGGCTGCTGGTTGGGGTTACCATCGGCACCACCTGTGTGGCTGTGCGAGTGCTGCGGTCGTCTCCTTCTCAAATCAGCGGGAACATCCCCTCCAGTTGGCAAGACCAGGCGGCCTTGGCCCTTTGGGGCGGCGGCTTGCTCTGGGGCTGGCTGCCGGCGGCCTACGACGTCGATAATCTCCTTAAGGCACTGCTCAGCTTGGGTGCCGGGATCCCCCTGGGCTGGTTTTGGGAGCGGATCCCTTGGCAGAGAAGGTCGGTGAATGAGGGGCTGGAGGCTGTGGTGGGCGGCTTGAGTGTGGTGTTGGTGTTGGTTTGGGTTTTGTTAGCTGGGTGGAATTATGGGACGCTACCCTGAGTTGGGCTTACTGGAAATTGGCCTGCGGCTTTTGATTTGGTTCCTGCTGACGGGCAATCTGAGCTGGGACAATGTGGCCATCGGGGTGGCGGCGACGCTGCTGCTGCCTCGTCAGGCCTCTGCGCCGGTGCGGTGGCGGGATTGGGGACGGGTGCTCAAGGAGATTGTTTTCGCCGTTCCGAAAGCTTACTGGGAGGCCTTTGAGATGATCCTCAGGCCCCACACCGTAGAGGAGGTTGTATACAAACAAACTCTCCCCAATCGTTCGGCGGGGCTGGTGTTTCTCGATATCTTTTTGATTACTTTTACGCCCAAAACCATTGTGCTCAATTGCGATGCCCAAGGCACCTACGAAGTGCATCTGCTCAAACCACGGGAGGAGGCGTGAACCTACTGCTGTTTCTGCTGACTTTGACCCTATGCCTGCCGCTGTATGCCGCCTGGCTGAAGGAGGATATTTGGCAGACGATGCTGGCTTTTGCCAGCTTATCCACCAAGACGGCCATCCTGGTTTTGGTGGTATCCGTGGTGCGGGATGACTGGATGATCGGGATCGTGGGGGTCTTGATTTTGTCGGTGGGTAACGCGGCCCTGATGCTGCTGGCCCACGTGCTCAAGCGCTTGGAAATGCTCTAAAGATATTCTTAGTCTGGGGAATATGGAAATCTTAATGGAAGCTCTCAGCTATCTTCTGTTTGGGATCGGGGTGCTGTTTTGGCTGTGGGGAACGGCGCCGCTCCTTGGGGATCGCTCGATTTTGTTTAAGCTGCACGGCCTTTCGGTGTCCGACACCCTGGGATCCATGAGCATCATACTGGGGCTGTTGCTGCGGATCCCAAGGGAGTGGCCTCTGCTGGTGTTGGCGCTGATTTCCTTGGCCATTTGGAACACCATCTTGGGCTATGTGCTGGCGTTTTGCTCGCAGCGCAAGTCCCTATAGGAGGACAGGATGGAAGAGACCTTGTTGCTGGTGATCGCCCTGCTGCTGCCCTTGACGGCAGGCTTGGTGGTGACCCAGACCAATCCCTATCATGCCTTGGTGATGCGCGGCATTCTGGGATCCATCGCTGCTCTGATCTATGCCTTGTTTGGGGCGGCGGATGTGGCGCTCACCGAGGCGCTGGTGGGCACCATGCTTTCCATTACGCTCTATGCCATCGCGGTGCGTTCCTCGTTGAGTATGCGCTTGGGCGTTCTCGAAGGCAGTCCTGTGTTGGAGGCCGGTACCTCAGCAGCACAGCAGTTGTTACAGCAGATGCGCCAAGCACTACAGCGGTACCACATGCGTTTGGAGTTGGCCGTCTATGGGAGTTCAGAGGCCTTGTTGGCTGCCCTTCACAGCCGAGAGGTGCACACCATTGCCCTTGAGCCCGATGAGGAGGTGGCAGAGTATCGCTTGGTAACGCGCGTGCCCCGCCTGCAGGCCATCTTGGCGCAACAAGCCCTGCTTTCTGAGGTCTTCTTGCCATGAGGTGGTTGTATGGGGTGGCGGTGCTGCTGGCAGCATTGCAGCTCGTGGTCGCCGATGCAGGAGCTGTTTTGCCTGCTGTTGAACCTGTATCGACTCTAGCCGGAGAAAGCGGCGTGCCCAATACGGTGACAGGTTTGATCTTGCGCAACCGCCTTTACGACACGGTTTTCGAAGTAGTTGTATTTTCCGCGGCAATTCTGGGCGCGCAATACCTGCTGGCGGATGAGCGACCGACGGCCAATGTAGCTCAATTTACCGACATTCCCTCGATCGTGCTGGCGCGGGTGGGAGCCACCATTTCTGCCCTGATTGGGGTGGAGCTGGCCATTCGGGGTCACCTGACGCCGGGTGGGGGGTTTGCCGCCGGCGTGGCGGGAGGAACGGCAATTGGCTTGGTGGCGATCACCGCCTCTTCGACCTGGATGGAGGCCATCTACAAGCGGTGGCAAGCCGCGATGTGGGAGAAGCTGTCGGTGGTGACGTTTATCGGCGTGGCTGTCATCGCCCTGGCCGGTTGGGAGCTGCCCAAGGGCGAGCTGGGATCCCTTTTCAGCGGTGGCTGGATCCCGATTCTCAATATTTTGGTGGCGATCAAGGTGGCGCTGGGATCCTGGGCGGCAATCTTAATTTTTATTCGCTACCGCGGCTTGCTATAAGAGGGGTTGATGAGAGACACCCCTATCCCGTCACCGACATTGCAGATGAGGATCCAATGTGCCCCACAAGCCTTCCCCCTCTACCAAGACGCAAAAAAAGGGATCCCCTAGCCAAGGGATCCCTTCCAGTTAGTGGTTAGTTATTCAACTTCGCTAGCCAGACTGGGAGGCTGTCGAGGCGATGACAAAGGCCGCGTAGGTCAGTACGTAACCCACCGTGAAGTGGGCCAGACCCACCAACCGACCCTGCACAATCGACATAGCCACCGGCTTATCTTTCCAGCGGATCAGCTTGGCCAAGGGGGTGCGCTCGTGCGCCCAGACCAGGGTCTCGATCAGCTCTTGCCAGTAGCCGCGCCAGGAGATCAAGAACATGAACCCAGTCGCCCAGACCAAGTGGCCGAACAGGAACATCCAGGCCCAAACCGCCAGGTTATTCATTCCGTAGGGGTTGTAGCCGTTGATCAACTGAGCCGAGTTGGCCCAGAGATAATCCCGCAGCCAGCCCATCAGGTAGGTGGAGTTCTCGTTGAACTGGGCGGTGTTGCCGCTCCAGATCCCCAGGTGCTTCCAGTGCCAGTAGAAGGTCACCCAGCCAATGGTGTTCAGCATCCAGAACATGGCCAGGTAGAAGGCATCCCAGGCGGAGATGTCGCAGGTGCCGCCCCGACCCGGCCCGTCGCAGGGGAAGCTGTAGCCGAAGTCTTTTTTGTCCGGCATCAGCTTAGAGCCGCGGGCATCCAACGCCCCTTTGACCAGGATCAACGTCGTGGTGTGCAGGCCGAGAGCAATGGCGTGGTGCACCAGGAAGTCGCCAGGGCCAATGGGCAGGAAGAGGAACCCGTTGGGGTCGTTAATGGCTTGCAGCCAGCCGGGCAGCCACACGTTGCCGTAGTTGGGCCAAGCCGTAGAGGCAATGCTGTTGGGATCGGACAACAGCACGTCCATGCCGTAGATCATCTTGCCGTGGGAAGCTTGAATGAACTGAGCAAACACCGGCTCGATCAGGATCTGCTTCTCCGGCGTGCCAAAGGCTTGCATGACATCGTTGTGGACGTACAGCCCCAGCGTGTGGAAGCCCAAGAACAGCGATACCCAGCTCAGGTGGGAGATGATCGCCTCCTTGTGATCCAGCACCCGCGCCAGCACGTTGTTCTTGTTGGCTTCGGGATCGTAGTCCCGCACCAGGAAGATGGCCCCATGGGCAAAAGCCCCCACCATCAAGAACCCAGCAATGTACTGGTGATGGGTGTAGAGAGCCGCCTCCGTGGTGTGATCCATGGACATGAACACGTAGGGGTTGAGGGCGTACATGTGCTGCGCCACCAGCGAGGTCACCACCCCCAAGCAGGCCAGCGCCAACGCCAACTGGAAGTGCAGGGAGTTGTTGACCGTGTCGTAGAGGCCCTTGTGCCCTTCGCCCAGCAGGCCCCCGAAGGGAGTGCCCTTGGGCGGGTTGTGGGCGCCCAGGATCTCGCGGATGCTGTGGCCGATACCCCAGTTGGTGCGGTACATGTGGCCGGCGACGATGAAGATGACCGCAATGGCCAGGTGGTGGTGGGCCATGTCCGTCAGCCACAGGGACTGCGTGTTGGGGTTAAAGCCGCCCAAGAAGGTGAGGATGGCCGTGCCCGCCCCTTCTGCCGTGCCCCAGACATGGTTGGCCGTATCTGGGTTCTGGGCATACACCCCCCAGTTGAGGGTGAAGAAGGGCTTCAGGCCCGCCGGGTGGGGCAGCGTGGTGAGGAAGTTGTCCCAGCCCACGTGCTGACCGCGCGACTCGGGGATGGCCACGTGCACCAGGTGGCCCGTCCAGGCCAGCGAGCTGACGCCGAACAAGCCGGCCAGGTGGTGGTTGAGGCGGGCTTCAGCGTTCTTGAACCAGCTCAGGCTGGGCCGGAAGCGGGGCTGCAGGTGCAGCCAGCCGGCAAACAGGAACACCGCCGCCAACAACAGCAGGCCGATGGCACCGGTGTAGAGATCGCCGTTGGTGCGCAGGCCGATGGTGTTGAACCAGTAGTAGAGGCCGGAGTAGGCCGCGTTGACAGGGCCACCGCCCCCAGGTTGGGTGAAGGCTTCCACCGCCGCCTTGCCGAACTGGGGATCCCAGATAGCGTGGGCGATGGGGGTGACGCCGGTGGGGTTGGCCACCCATTGCTCGTAGTTGCCTTGCCAGGCGATGTGGAAGACGTTGCCCGAGGCCCACAGGAAGATGATCGCCAGATGGCCGAAGTGGGTGGCAAACAGCTTTTGGTAAAGCCGCTCCTCCGTCATGCCATCGTGGGTCTCGAAGTCATGGGCGGTGGCAATGCCATACCACAGACGTCGAGTGGTGGGATCACTGGCCAGGTCTTGGCTGAATTGCGGAAAACGAGTTGCAGTTGTCATGATTCTCTCTTCCTCCTTGCCTTAGCCGAGTGCGGCAAACCGTGCCAGGAAGAACGCCCACGTGGTGACGATCCCACCCAGCAGGTAGTGGGCCACACCGACCGCCCGACCCTGGATGATGCTCAGGGCGCGGGGTTGAATGGCCGGAGCGACTTTTAGTTTGTTGTGGGCCCAAACGATCGACTCAATCAGCTCCTGCCAGTAGCCACGGCCGCTGAACAGGAACATCAAGCTGAAGGCCCAGACGAAGTGGGCGCCCAAGAAGAGCAGCCCATAGGCCGACAGCGCCGAGCCGTAGGAGTTGATCACCTGCACCGATTGCGCCCACAGGAAGTCCCGCAACCAGCCGTTGATGTTGACGGCGCTGGCTGCAAAGTTGCCGCCCGTGATGTGCTCAATCGTGCCGTCCGGGTTGACGGTGCCCCAGATGTCGCTTTGCATCTTCCAACTGAAGTGGAAGATCACAATCGAGATGGCGTTGTACATCCAGAACAGCCCCAGGAAGACGTGATCCCAGCCGGAGACCTGGCAGGTGCCGCCGCGGCCTGGCCCGTCGCAGGGGAAGCGGAAGCCCAGCTTGGCCTTATCGGGGATCAGTCGGGAAGAGCGGGCAAAGAGCACCCCCTTGAGCAGGATCAACACCGTGATGTGGATGGTCATGGCGTGGATGTGGTGCACCATGAAGTCCGCCGTGCCCAGCACCATCGGCATCATGGACACCTTGCCGCCCACGGCCACCACGTCGCCGCCGAAGATGGGGCTTACCGAAGCGCCCACGTAGGGAGCGGTGCTGGCGATGGCGTTGGTGTGCAGGGATTGAATCCACTGGGCAAAAATGGGCTGCAGTTGGATACCGGTGTCCGAGAACATGTCCTGCGGACGGCCCAGCGCCTGCATGGTGTCGTTGTGGACGTAGAAGCCGAAGGCGTGGAAGCCCAGGAACAGACACACCCAGTTCAGGTGGCTGATGATGGCGTCGCGGTGGCGGATTACCCGATCCAGCACGTTGTTGCGGTTCACCGCCGGGTCATAGTCCCGCACCATGTAGATGGCCCCGTGGGCAGCGCCGCCAACAATGAACAGCCCCCCTATCCACATGTGGTGGGTAAAGAGGGAGATCTGCGTAGCGTAGTCGATGCCCATGTAGGGGTAGGGGTTCATGGCGTACATGTGCTGGGCCACGATGATGCTCAGGGATCCCACCATGGCCAGGTTGATGGCCAGTTGGGCATGCCAGGAGCTGGTCAGCACTTCGTAGAGACCCTTGTGGCCTTCGCCGGTGAAGGGGCCCTTGTGGGCTTCCAGGATCTCTTTAATGGAGTGGCCGATGCCCCAGTTGGTGCGGTACATGTGGCCCGCCACGATAAACAGCACGGCAATGGCCAGGTGGTGGTGGGCCTGATCCGTCAGCCAGAGGGCGCCGGTTTGCGGATCCAAGCCCCCCTTGAAGGTGAGGAACTCCGCGTACTTGCCCCAGTCCAACGTAAAGAAAGGCACCACCCCGCTGAAGAAGCCCCAATCCACACTGGGGAACATCTCCTTCATCAGGGCCGGCTTGAGGATGAACTCGTGGGGCAGAGGGATCTGAGCCGCCGGCACGCCCGCATCCAACATCTTGTTGATGGGGATGGCCACATGAATTTGGTGACCGGCCCAGGCCAGAGAGCCCAGCCCCAGCAGGCCCGCCAGGTGGTGGTTGAGCATCGACTCCACGTTCTGGAACCACTCCAGCTTGGGAGCCCGCTTGTGGTAGTGGAACCAGCCGGCAAACAGGCAGAGGCCAGCCATCACCAAGCCACCAATAGCGGTGCAGAGGAGTTGAAACTCATTGGTGATGCCGGCAGCCCGCCAGAGGTGAAATAGGCCCGACGTGATGCGGATCCCTTCAAAGCCGCCGCCCACATCGCCGTTGAGGATCTCCTGGCCGAAGATGGGCCACACCACTTGGGCGCTGGGCTTGATATTGATCGGATCCGCCAGCCAAGCGGAGTAGTTGGAGAACTGAGCGCCGTGGTAGTACATGCCGCTCAGCCAGACAAAGACCACCGCCAGGTGGCCGAAGTGCGCAGAAAAGATCTTGCGAGAGACGTCTTCTAGGTCGCTGGTGTGACTATCGAAGTCATGAGCAAGAGCGTGGAGGTTCCAGATCCAGGTCGTGGTCTTGGGGCCACGCGCCAGGCTGCGATCGAAGTGTCCCGGCTTGGCCCATTTCTCAAATGAGGTGGGAACCGGATCGATATCAACCGTCACCTTAACCTTTGGCTCTCGCTCCTTGGGTGTAGTTGTCATCAAGAACTCCTCTCTTGCGACAAGGAACGAAGCATTCCCGCCCATCGTCAGGAAACCCCCCAGGGCGGGACTTACCAGGCATTATAGGTCAGGGTTTGTAAACCCCCCGTCGCTTCACAATAATTAAACGAGGGATCCCTTGTCTGATCAGGGTCGGCGTCGATTGGCAATCGTTTTTCCAATTGTAGATGTAAATATATGTAACGAATTTTCACCAACCCAATCTGCTCTGGTGAAATGAACGCTGGGAACTGGGCAACGGGCAGCAAGGGATCCTCTGGGCGGGGATATGTGGTAGAAAGCTGACAGCTTCCTGCGCAGATGTCCTTCTATGACTCTGGAAATTCCCCGTCGCCAGTACGTCAGCAACTACGGCCCCACAGTAGGGGATCGAGTGCGTCTGGCGGATACCGAGCTGATCATCGAGGTGGAGCAGGATTTCACCACCTACGGCGAGGAGATTAAGTTCGGCGGCGGCAAGACCATCCGCGACGGCATGGGGCAATCGCCGACGGCCACCCGCGCCAACGGGGCTCTGGATCTGGTGATCACCAACGCCCTGATCTTGGACTGGTGGGGCATCGTCAAAGCCGATGTGGGCATTCGCGACGGCTACATTGTCGGCATCGGCAAGGCCGGCAACCCCAACATCCAGACGGGGGTGACACCAGGCATGGTGGTTGGCCCCAGCACCGAGGTGATTGCCGGCGAAAACTTGATCCTGACGGCAGGCGGGATCGACGCCCATGTGCATTTCATTTGTCCTCAACTGTGCGAGTTTGCCATCGCTTCGGGAGTGACTACCCTTTTGGGTGGCGGAACCGGGCCGGCCACAGGCAGCAACGCCACCACCTGCACACCGGGGGCCTGGAACTTGGGGAAGATGTTGCAGGCGGCGGAAGGGTTTCCGGTCAACTTGGGCTTTTTTGGCAAGGGGAACGCGGCGTTTCCTGAAGCTCTGCGGGAGCAGGTGGAAGCGGGGGCCTGCGGGCTGAAGATCCACGAAGACTGGGGATCGACGCCGGCGGTGATCGATAGCTGTCTGCAGGTTTCGGATGAATACGACATCCAGACCCTGATCCACACCGATACCTTAAATGAGTCGGCCTTTGTGGAAGATACCATCGCCGCCATCAATGGCCGCACCATTCACACCTTTCATACTGAAGGGGCCGGAGGTGGGCACGCCCCCGACATCATCCGCATTGCTTCCGAGCCCAACGTGCTGCCCAGCTCCACCAATCCCACCCGTCCCTTTACCCGCAACACCATCGAAGAGCACCTGGACATGCTGATGGTGTGCCATCACCTGAGCAAAGAGGTGCCAGAGGACATTGCTTTTGCCGAAAGCCGCATTCGCCCCCAAACCATTGCCGCCGAAGACATCTTGCACGACATGGGGGCCCTCAGCATCATCTCTTCCGACTCCCAGGCCATGGGCCGGGTGGGAGAAGTGATCATTCGCACCTGGCAAACCGCCCACAAAATGAAAGTGCAACGGGGGCCTCTGCCGCAGGATAGCAGCCGCAACGACAACTTTCGGGCCAAGCGTTACGTAGCTAAGTACACCATCTGCCCTGCCATTGCCCAGGGCCTCAGCCACATCATCGGCTCGGTAGAGGTGGGCAAGCTGGCGGATCTGTGCCTGTGGAAGCCGGCTTTCTTTGGGGTTAAGCCGGAGATCGTCCTGAAGGGGGGCTTGATTGCCTATGCCCAAATGGGGGATCCCAACGCCTCGATTCCAACTCCGCAGCCGGTGTACCCTCGGCCTATGTTCGGCAGCTTTGGCCGCGCCCTGAGCGAGACCAGCCTGCTCTTTGTCTCCCAGGCTGCCCTAGACCTGGGGATCCCAGAAAAACTGGGGATCCAACGCCGGGCCGTAGCGGTCAAGAATTGCCGCGAGATCGGCAAGGCGGATTTGAAACTCAACAGCAGCACACCTCACATCGAGGTCAACCCGGAGACCTATGAAGTACGGGCCGATGGAGAATTGCTCACCTGTGAGCCGGCAGAAGTCCTGCCGATGGCGCAACGATACTTTTTGTTCTAGGCTTTTCTCAGCTTGAGGGTCGAGCATCTGGGATACGACTGACAGCGGAACGGATTGGCTAACCCTAGCCGCGTAACCTGAGCATGGGCCACCTTGTTCTTCGCCATCTCAGCAAACGCTTCCACAAGCAAGGGATCCCTGCCCTGAGGGACTTGTCTTTGACAGTGGAGCCAGGGGAGATCTTCGCCCTGCTGGGCCCATCGGGCTGTGGTAAGTCCACCACTCTCAATCTCATCGCCGGCCTGCTGGAGCCGGATCCCTGGCCCCATCCGGGAGAAATTTGGCTGGACGGGATCCTGCTCAACCCTCGGCCACCAGAGCGGCGCGGCGTGACTTTGCTCTCCCAGCACAGCCGTCTGTTTCCCCACCTGAGCGTGGGGGAAAACGTGGCTTTTGGCCTGAAGATGCGGGGTGTTCCCCGGGCAGAGCGAGAGGCAGCGGCCTTGCGCATGTTGGAGCGGGTACAATTGGCCGGGTTTGCTCAGCGCCGGCCCAGTCAGCTTTCGGGCGGACAGGCGCAGCGGGTGGCCCTGGCGCGGGCCTTGGTGATCCGGCCCAAGCTGCTGCTGTTGGATGAGCCTTTATCGGCTTTGGATGCCAACCTGCGCCAAGAGATGCAGGCCTTGATCCGGGAGCTGCAGGCGGAAACGGGTGTGACGACGGTGCTGGTTACCCACGACCAAGTGGAAGCCACGGCCATGGCCCACCGCATTGGCCTGATGTTTGCGGGGCAGTTGCACCAGGTGGGATCCCCGGCGGAGTTTTATCAGCGGCCGCGCTCCGAGCGGGTTGCCCGCTTTTTTGGCGGGGTCAATTTTCTCGATGCTCAGGGGGAAGGTCACCAACTTCGCCTCAGCACCGGGATCCTCTTAAAAAGCGCTGTGCCCCTCCAAGGTCAGGTGCGGCTGACGGTGCGCCCGGAGCAGGTGCAGGTGTTTCCCCAGCCGCCGGGGTTGGCCGAGAATGTTTTCCCGGCCCAGGTGGTGGCGGAGCGCTTTGCGGGCCCTCAGCGCCGGCTGCAGCTCCGAACCGGCTGGGGCAACCTAGAGGCGTGGGTGAACCCCCACCAGATGTTTGCGCCCGGGCAGGCGGTGTGGATCCATTTGCCGCCAGAGGCTTTGTGGCCTGTGGAGGGGGAGCCCTCACCCCCGGCCCCTCTCCCAGCCCAAGCGCTCCGCGCCGCTCACGCGACCACCCCCAGCCCCTCTCCCAGCCCTCACCCCCGGCCCCTCTCCCAGGGGGAGAGGGGAGTTAAGTTGAATCTGGAACCTAGACAGAGGTGAGGCCATGCAACCCAAAGGCGTTTTCTGGAAGCGGCGGCAGGTGTTGGCGGGCCTGGGATCCCTAGGGGCTTGGCTGGTTGGGCAAAGCTCTCCTCTGGCGCAAAACACCGGCGAGAACCCAGTGGAGTTGGGATCCCTGAGCTGGGCAGATATCCTGGAGCGGGCGCGGGGCAGCCAGGTGAATTGGGCCATGTGGAGCGGCAGCGAGGCCATCAACGGTTTTGTGGATGGCTGGGTCAAGCGGCAGTTGCAAGAGCGCCATGACATTCGTTTGAACCGGATCCCGCTCACGGATACCGTGGAAGCGGTCAACAAAGTGATTGGAGAGGTGCAGGCCGGGTTGCGCAGCGGCGGCAGCCTTGATCTGATTTGGATCAACGGCAACAATTTCCGCACCCTCAAGCAGGGGAACTTGCTCTACGGCCCCTTTGCCCAGAAACTGCCCAGCCTGCAGTTCTACAACCCTGCCGATATCGCAACGGATTTTGGCCTGCCCACCGAAGGCTATTCTGCCCCCTACACCGGCAACTATTTCCTGATGGCCTACAATGCTGAACGGGTGCCCAATCCGCCCCGGAGCTATGCCGAATTGTTGGCCTGGGCCGAGGCCAATCCAGGCCGGTTCGCCTACGTGGCCCCGCCGGATTTTCACGGTAGCCGCTTTCTGTTGAGCGCCTTCTACGGTGTGACAGGAGGCCATGCCCAATACAGCGGGCCGGAGTTCAATGCCGAGCTTTGGGCGCAACAATCCCCCGCTCTGGTGGACTACCTGAAAAAGCTGGATCCCTTGTTGTGGCGGCGAGGGCAAACCTATCCACCCACCTTTGCCCGCCTGGCGGAACTATTTGCCAACGGCGAGGTGTGGCTGATCCCCACCTTTATCGACCAGGTGATCTTGCGCAAGGGCAACGGCCAGTTTCCCCCCAGCACCACCCCCTATGGAATCCCCGGCACCAGCTTGATCGATCCCTCGTTCACGGCCATTCCCATCAACGCGGCCAACCCTTGGGGGGCAATGGTTTTGGCGGAGCTCTTGGCCAGCCCGGAAGGACAACTGGAAAAGTTCAAGCCGGATGTGTGGGGGGATCTGCCCCTGATCGATATCCGTCGTCTGTCTGCCGAGCTGCAGACCAACTTTGCCCAGCTAGAAGCTGCCGCCGGGATCCCCATTCGCGAGGCCATCGCCGGCGCTGTGCCCATCGTCCACCCCGAATACACGGTGCAACTGGAAGCCCTCTGGCAGCAACAGGTTTTGCCGGGATAGGTGGCCCCTCACCCCCAGCCCCTCTCCCTGGGGGATCCCCTCACCCCCAGCCCCTCTCCCCCAGGGAGAGGGGAGCTTTCGCTTCTCTGTTTCTGCAGGTGAGATGCTGTTCTGGCTTGGGGCAGCCAAACGCGAAAATGCGTCCATCCTTCCAAGCTGCTGACGGAGATCTGGCCCCCCATGTGCTCCACCAGTTGCTTGACCAGGGCCAGCCCCAGGCCGGTGCCGCCGTGCTTCCAGCGATCCGACTGCGGGATGCGGTAGAACTTCTCAAAGATGCGGGGCAGCTCCGATTCCGGGATCTCGCTGCTGTTGCTGCAGACAAAGAGGATCCCTTCTCCTTCCCAGGCCACCTGCAGGTGGATGGATCCCGCGGGGGCGGTGTATTTGACGGCGTTGTGCAGCAGCTCGCGCAAGATGCGGCCCAGAGCCGTGGGATCCGCCTCAAGGGGTGGGATCCCCTCTTCTAGGTGCAGTTGCAAACTTTGGTTTTTGGCCTGGGCCAGGGGCTGAACTGCCGCCACCAGATCCCGCAAATAGCGCGGCAGGAAGATCTCTTCGGGTTGGAGCAGATACTTCTCGGCTGCCAGCCGCTGCATGTCCAGCAGGTCGTTGATGAGATCAATTTGGCGGTTGCATTCCTTGAGGGCGATGGCGAAATAGTGCTGCTGCTTCTCGGGGTTATCGTGGGCTATTTGCAACATTTGTAGGGCCATGCGCACATTGGTCATGGGGGTGCGCAGCTCGTGGGAGACGGTGCTCAAGAAATCGTCCTTGAGCAGGTTGAGCCGCTCCAATTCCTTCACCTGGGCCTGGGCCGCCTCATACAGACGGGCCTGCCGCAGAGCCAGAGCAGACAGGTTGGCCACCTGATAGGCCAGTTGTCTCTCCGCTTCGGAAAACTCCTGCTGCCGCTCCAACAGCAGCAGCCCCAGCCGCTCTTGCTTGTCCCAAAGGGAGCAAGCCAAAAGCTGTACCCAGTGCCCCCCTCGCTCCTTTTGACAACAGCAGTGGACTTCCCAGGGCTGGTCAAGAAACGCATGGGAGTGCAGCAGGTGCCTCAGCTCGGGATCGTTGAGGTAGGCGGGATCCGCCTTCTCCGGAAACGAGCAAGCCGGGATCCAAGAGGATCCATCGGCACTGGTCAAGAAAATATGACAGCCGGTTAGGTTGAGGGCCTCGGCCAGGCTCTTGACCACCTCTTCCAGGATCTCCCCCTCCTTGAGGCTGGCCACCATCTGGCCGCTGAGGGAGCGCAGCACCGCCTCAAAGCGCAAAGACTGCTCCAGCTTGGCAGTACGCAGCGCCACCTGGGCTTCCAGCTCGCGGTTGAGGGCTTCTAGCTGCTGTTGGATCCGCTTTTGCTCGGTGATCTCCCGCCCCACCGACAGGATCTCCACCAGTTGGCCCTGGCTGTCGAAAATGCCCTGATCCACCCAGCTCACCCAGCGGGATTGGCCATCTTCGCCGGGGTACTCCCGCTCGCTGCGGTGGTAAGGGTGCTCAGGCGTCAGAGCCGCAAGGGACTGCAGCACCGCGGCTTGCTCTTCTTCCGGGAGCAGATCCCGCCAAGGTCGGCCCAACACTTCTTCTGGGGAACAGCCAAAAAAGCGCAAGAGCGCAGGGTTGCCGTAGGTAATTCTCCCATCGGGCTGAAAGCGGCAGATCAGCTCCGTCTGCTGCTCCACCACAGCGCGGTACTGCTGCTGCTGTTGCCAGAGGCGATCCAGCAAAGCTTGTTGGTTGGTGGCCGCCTGCTGCCAAGCCTTGGCCAGGGTCTGCACCTCTTGGATAGGGCCGGGATCCACAGGGGGCCAGGCCGGGATCCCAGTGTGCACAAATTGCTCCGCTATTTGGGTAAGGCGGCGCAGCGGACGAGAGATGGCTTCCCTGAGGAGGATCCCGGCTGCCAAAAAGCCCAGCAGCAGCCCACCCCCCAACAGGGCCGCCTGCCGAGCACTGGCATAGACAGGGGCTAAAAGGGCGCCCTCCGGGATCCCGTAGACGAAATAAAAGCCCGGCCCCCATTGATCCTGAATGGCCGTCACCTGCACCCAGTAAGGGATCCCGTCCACCCTGAGGCGCAGCAAACCTTCAGAGTCCGCCGTTGCCCAGGATCCCACCTGCTCTTGCACAGCCAGCAGCAGCGGCTGGGGAGACAGCTCCTCCCTGCCGGCCACCACCTGGCCCTCTTCATCCAGCAACCAGCTCACCCCTGGATACGCCAAGCTGGCCTGCAGATCCTCCAGAAAAGCCTGCAGTTGCTGAGCCGAGAGAGTAGCCACCAAGCTGCCGTAAACCCGCCCCTCCGCCTCGGCCAAGGGCAGCGCTGTCAGGATCAGCCGCTCCGGCCTCTGATTGGGAAACTCGACAAAAAAGTTGCTCACCACCCAGGTACGGCGGGCCCCTTCCTGTTGCAGGATCCCGGGAAACCAAGACAGCCGCCGCAAATCCACAAAGCCCAACTGCCGCGTCAAGCCGGTGGGATCCCCGCTTTCCGGATCCCGCTGGCAGCCCTGGACGGATCCCGGCTTCAGGCCTGGCGTGTGGTAGGTCCAGATCGACCCACCGGTGTGGCGGCGGGCGGTTACAAACCCCCCCTCCGCTGAGACAAAGCCGATATAGCTCAGCTCGGGAAACCGCTGCAACTGGCGGGCAAAATAGGCCTCAAGCCTCTCCAGATCTTGCGGCTGAAGCGCGGCCAAATTGGGCAGTAGCTCCCACTGGACTGCCCCTTGATTGAGGGCATTGATCTGAAGGGGGGCTTGGAGATAGCGCCTGAGGTGCTCTTCAGTGCGATGGTTAACCTCACTCTTCAGGTGCTCGGCCAACTGCAGCGCCATCTGCCGCCCAGCCCGCCAGGAGAGATAGCCCACCCCGCCTGCCCCCCCAGCCACTGCCAACAGCAGCGGCAACAGCAGCGCCACCTGCAAAGGAACCGCTCGAGAAGTGAGGAAGGGCAGGCGCATTGGAGAAGAAGAGGAAAACAGCATGGGATCCCTAGGCTTGGGGCGGCTCCAGAGCTCGCTGCAAAGCGCCGAGGAGAATTTCGGCACCAATGGCCAATAGCGCCACCGGGATTGCTCCCACCAACAGGATAGCGTTGTCGTAGAGGGCAAACCCCAGCGTGATGAAGCTGCCCAGCCCGCCCGCCCCGATAAAGGCCGCCAACGTGGCGCTGGCAATGACCTCGATAGTAGCAGTTTTAACACCGGCCAAGATCACCGGCAACGCCAAGGGGATCTCCACATGGCGTAGCACCTGCGCCGGCGTCATGCCCATCCCCAAGGCAGCTTCGCGTAGAGCCGGATCGAGGCTGCGGAAGGCCACATCCGTGCTGATTAAAATGGGGGGCAAGGCCAAGATCGTCAGGGCAATCGCCGCCGACTGAAAGCCAAGGCCAAAGTAGGGAATGGCCAAAAACAAAATCGCCAAGCTGGGGATCACCCGCAAGCTGCCGAAGGCATTGATCACCACGAGGGAAACCACCTGCGAGCGGGAGCTGCCAAAACCCAAGGGCAGGCCCACCAGCAACGCGATCCCCAGCGGCACCGCCACCAGTTGTAGGTGCTGGAGGAAAGCTTGAACTAGCAGGTCGCTGTTGCTGTAGGCGTAACTTAAAGAGCTGGCCAAAAGACTCATCGAGGGTGGGTAGGTGGCAGCAAGCTCCAAGATAACTCCCCTCTCCCTCTGGGAGAGGGGCTGGGGGTGAGGGCTGGGAGAGGGGCTGGGGGTGAGGGCTGGGAGAGGGGCTGGGGGTGAGGGGATCCCCTTAGTCCTCTGGGGGCAGCTTGAGGATCTGCCGCTGGCGCATCCCCTGCCAGCGCTGGATAAGGTCGCTGTCGATGCCGAACTGATCCAGCGCCTTCACCACGACAAAATCCACCAAATCCAAGAGGGTGCGCGGCTGGTGGTACCAGGCCGGAATGGCCGGGACAATGCGCACCCCTGCTTCCGCCAGAGTGGTCAAGTTGCGCAGGTGGATCAGGCTAAAGGGGGTTTCCCGCGGCACAATGACCAGACGGCGACCTTCTTTAAGCTGCACGTCGGCCGCCCGCTCCAGCAGATCTGAGCTCAGGCCGGCAGCCAACTTAGCCACCGTCCCCATGCTGCACGGGATCACCAGCATCCCCTGGGTGCGATAAGAGCCACTGGCGATGGTTGCCCCCACCTCCTGCCAACGGTGGCAGACCAGGGATCCGCCCTCGCTTTCGGCCTGCTGCCGCCAAAATTGCGCCTGCTGCCGGGGATCCACCGGCAACAGCACCCCTTGCTCTCCCTGCCACACCTGATAGGCCGCCTTGGAGACCACCACTTCGACGCGGTAATCCAGGCTGAGCAGGACGTGCAAAGCCCGCACAGCATAAAGCATCCCAGAGGCGCCTGAGACGCCAAGGATGATGGGCAGAGAGGATGTCAAGGGCCGCCGCAGAACGTCTTCTGCTCAAGTCTAGCGAGGAGAGCTCTCCCTGATCTCACTCTTGGGGCTGGGCGATGTCGAACTCGGCATCGTAGTCGAAGTCCTCGTCTTCCTCAACCCAGTCTTCTCCCAGCCTGTCGTCTGTGGCCAACTTCTCTTCCTCCAAGCGGCCCTTGGTTGCGTACTCCTCGTCCTCTAGGCCCAGAGCGGCTCGCTCTGCCCGCCGCCGCAAGCGTTCCAAAGCCTCCGGCGTGATGAAGGGATAGGGCAGCCCCTGCGCTTGCGCCTCCTCTAGCGCCGCCCGGTAGCTCTCCACTTCTTTAATATCGATTTTCCAGCCGGTGAGACGGGCGGCCAGGCGCACATTCTGACCCTCTTTGCCGATGGCCAGGCTGAGCTGGTCGCCGGTCACCAACACGTGGGCCTGTTGGATTTCCGGATCCACCAGCCGCACCTCCACCACCTTGGCCGGGCTGAGGGCGTTGGCGATGTAGGTGGCGGGATCCGGCGACCAGCGGATGACATCGATTTTCTCGTTGCGCAGCTCGGCTACCACCGCCTGAATGCGGGATCCCCTTGCGCCAATACAGGCCCCCACCGGATCCACGTCTCGCTCCACCGTATCGACGGCGATCTTGGTGCGCGGCCCCACGTTGCGGGAAGGGGGGTTGGCCTCCCGCGCCACCGCCACGATGCGCACAATATCCTCTTCGATCTCCGGCACCTCGTTGGCAAACAGGTTGACCACCAAGCCGGCATCGGCCCGGGAAACCAAAAGCTGCGGCCCCCGCCGGGATCCCTGGTAAACCTGTTTGAGGTAGACCTTCATCACCGTGTTGGGGGTGTAGCGATCGCTGGCCAACTGCTCCTTCTTAGGCAGCTCGGCCTCCACCTCTGGCTGGCCGAAACCGCTGGAAACAGCCATGATCACCTTCTGCCGCTCCATGCGCAGCACCCGTGCCTGCAGTACGGTTTTTTCCAGATCGCGGAACTCTTCCTGAATCAGACGGCGCTGCTGATCCCGTAACTTTTGCGCCAGCACCTGCTTGGTTTGGATGGCCGCCATGCGGCCAAATTCCGCCTGTTGTGGGGTAACGTCACTCATGACCTGCCAGCCCACTTCGGCTTCTGGATAGTCCTGCTGCACGTCGTACAGGGAGATCTCGTGATCCGGATCCTGCACCTGCTCCACGATGGCTTTGGTGGCCAAAACGCGAAAGCCCCCTGCTTCCACATCCAACTCCACATCGAAGTTGCGGAAGTGATCTTCTTCAAAAACGACATCTCGCTGGATGGTTTTGCGGTAGCGTTCGTAGCCTTTGAGCAGCGCCTCTCGCAGGGCATCGGTGACCACATGGCGGGGCAGGTTGCGCTCCCGCGAGATCATCTCCACCATTTCTGCCAAACCGGGCAGAGGCACCATCGACATAAACTGTTGTCCTCCTAATGCAACTTGAGCTGGGATGAAACTGCTATCACTGTTGCTCCGCAATCCTGACGGGAAATGCATCGTCGCATAGCAGGTAGCTCCGACGCGAAGACAGGGCAACACACTTCGCGGCCGAACGTCCTCTCTATCCCCATTCCTCTACTCGGTTTCTGCCTCTGAGAGGACAACGCGCTGGACTGAGGCGCGGGGCAACTGGACTCGTCGCCCTTTGAGGGAGAGGGCAACGTTCTCCTCATCCCGACCCAGTAGGTGTCCTGACCAGACGGTTTTGCCCTTGTAGGGCGGATCCACCGTCACCTGCACCGCAAATCCTTTGAAAACCACAAAGTCGCGGTCGCTGGTGAGCAGGTTGGTGATGCCGGGGCTGGAGACCTCCAGCACATAATGGCCGGGGATCAGATCCACCCGATCCAGCTCCACCTCCAAGGCCTGGCTCATGGTTTCGCAATCGGCATGGCTGGTTTCTTGATCCGGATCCAGCGGACGGATATCCACCCGCAAGACCGGTGGATACTGATTGGTGTGAAAAACCATCTGCACCAATTGATACCCCAGTCGAGCGGCCACAGGACGGGCCAAGCTCTCCAACTGTGGAATAAGAGGGTGAACCATAACCAACTTGTCGCCAACCTATGTTGCAGCCAGAGCCGAACCCACTTGGGCCGGCACCGGCAACAGGGGCGCTCAGCCCCCTCAAAAAGCAAAAAAGTGGGCGCTGCCCACTCCCCGTTGTCATTGCGGAGATTGCCTGGGAGCTGCCTGGAGCCGGTGCAGACTCTGGGCGTGCTTCCCTTCAATCCATTTTAAAAGATCTCGTCTGGTTTTGTCATGGGGATCCTGACTTGCGTTTTGCCCACGCGATCGGCACCAGATCCACAAAAGGCAACATCTATAATGTGGACAACTGCGGATTTGCTCGACTATTCAGCCGCGTTTTGTGGGGTTACCTATGACTGTTGCCTTTTCCTACCCGATCTTCGGCCCCAGCATTCAGTGTCCCCACTGTCGGCAAACGATTGCGGCCCTCACGCTGACCGATACTTACCTCTGCCCTCGCCACGGCGCCTTTGAGGCGGATGCTGAGCAAGAGGAGCTGGTACATCTGCAATCCGGACGGCGCTGGCGTTTTTGGGAAGGCCGCTGGTTTCGTCAGCACACCCACGCCGATGGGATCCGCTTCGAGATTCATGAAGAATTGGATCGGCTGCGCATGCAAGGGATGCGAGCCACACAGGTGATCGTGGCCGAGCGCTACCGCCCCTTGCTCACCCCCTACCTGGAGCAGGGATCCCATCGCCGTCCCGGCCCACCCCGCCTCTACGGCCTGCCGGTTAGCTTCAGCTCCCAGCTTCCTGAAGGAGCCGGTGGATCACCGCAGCGCTGGCGAGTGATCAACTTCGAGCTGATCTGCGAGCTGGATCCGGCCATGCGCCAGCCGCAATCCCGGCTGCAGTTCTGCGATTAGAAGGACAAACGGCCAGGGAGCTGTTGCGGTGAGCATCAAGCCCCCTCGGCTCTGAGATTTTTCTCCGGATCGGGGAGAGCTATGCCTTGATAGGTGTAGCCTCATAAACTACCCCACCGCATAGGCGGGTGAGGTTTTAGCGCTACGCGCGGCTGACGCGAATGGTAGGCCCTGCAGTTGGCAAGCCAACCACGAACCCCTAGGTCGGTTTACAGCGGCCCCCAAAAGCGCAATCACAAAGGACTCCGTCCCGCCAGCGCGAAACGCCGCAAAACGGCTGACCGCCCCCATGAAGGTGGGCCCCTCCACGATCACCACATCCCCCGGCTCCACAAAGACCTGGGGCAAGAGGCCGAGGATCTGCCCAGAGCGATGGCCGATCAGCAGGTTTTCCGGTTGGGCCTCCACCCCTCTAGCCGGCATCAACTGCAGCACCACCTCAATCAACCCGGCAAACGTGCCGCCATAATTGAGGGCATTGTCCCCATCCTCTGCCAACACCTCCGCCGTGGCCCGTGCCAAGTCGGTCTTGGGAAACAAACGCGAGTTCAAAGGCAGAACTGCTCACCACCGGCACCGCCCCTAGATCTCCGCGCCAAGAGGCGGGGGGATCAAAGCCTGCGCCCGTTGGGCAAACAGGGTCTGCAACAGAGGCTGAGCTGCTGCGTTCGCAAAAGCGTCGCGTAGCGATGATGAGGTCTGGGTCATAGCAAGCAAGACAAAAAGAAAAATGCAGACTAGCCTAGGCCAATGATTGCCACGATAACAAGAAAGAACTGCCCAGCAGCAGGGATCCCAAAACCCGCCGCCAGCCCCGGTAGGGGATCTCCGCCAAGACGCCGCCGGCGCTCAGGCACAGGAAGGGGAGCCCCACCAATCCCCAGCGAGCACTTTGCTGCAGGCTGTTCACTTGGGGATCCCAAAACCACGTCGCCAGCATCCCCATCCAGAGGACATGGCCCAGGCCGGCCAAGCTGAGCAAGGCTTGTTGCCGTTCCGCCCAGGGCCAGCCCAACCGCACCAAGCTCAACCCCAACGGCAGCATCAAAGTCGCCAAAACGGCCAAGCCACCTTGGGAGCTGAGGCGATAGGCAACCCTTGCAGAAGGATCAGCCGGTAGATCGACCCGTCCCAGCCAAGAAAGGGCCATCACCAGCAGCAGCAAAAGCAGCCAAAGTGCCCCTCGCGAACGCAGCGGCTGCCGCGACCACTGCTGGCTCGTCCACAGCCCCGCCCAGAGCAAAGCCAAGGGCCAAATCTTATAGGACAGGGCACAAGCTAGGGCCAGACCCCACCGGCGCAAGGCAGATCCCGGCCCAACGCCGCAACTGCACAGCCACACCCAGGTGCTCAAAATCTCGCTGCCCGGCTCCAACCCTTGGGTCAGCACCCAGGGGCTGAGTCCCCACAGCCCGGCACTCCAGAAGTTGCCCCAGCTCCAGCACAACAGCAGGATGGCCAAACAAGCCATGACCGAGAAGATCCGCAACAGCTCTCCAGCCGGGATCCCCGTTCCCTGAGCCAGCCAGGGCACTAGGCCATCCGCAAACCAGTGGTAGAGGGGCAGTTCCGGCTGACCGGATGGCAAGGATCCCTCAGAGCCGCTCACGGGCACAACGCGCCACCACTGCAGCGGAGACGGTTGCCCCCAGGAGCGGAGCCGCTGTCCCAAGAGCAGGCCCATCCCGCCCCAAAGCAGCCAGTGGCCTATGCAACCAAAACCGACCAGACGTCGGCGGCGATGTTTGTCCGTGTTGGACGACCGCAGTCGGGAAAATGAGCCGCGGGGCAGCCGTTTGCCCTGGCGAGGTTTGGCGGGGGGAAACTTCATAGGTATGCCCTATTGTGTTCCTGAACGGAATGGTCATTCGACCAGCAGCAGAACATCCAATGCCTCTCCCTCTGGGAGGAGAAAGTGTCCTTGTGTGCCTTGCAAAACTCCCCGCCTACAGAGAAGGTCTAGTCAACTCTAGATCGCCCGTCAAGGGGCAACCCGACTGCTGCCAGCGACGGATGGCCTGAGCGGTGAGCCCCTCGGTTACATCGCGAATCGGGATCCCCGCTCCGGTTACCTGCAGACGCACCAACTGCCAGGGATCCCCAGACCTAGCCCGCAGCACATAGGCCTCGTAGGCCAGTTGCAGGGTTTCGCTGCGCCGACCGGCCAAGGGGTTGCCCTGGGGGTGTTGGGGCAAGACCAAGCGGCGCTCCAACGTGGTGAAATACAGTCGAAAAGCCTCTGCAGCCGTTGTGGTGTCCGAGAAAACCTGAGCCAGCTCCTGAGGAGGGAGCATTTCAACCTCCGGCTTCCCCACAAGCACAACCTGAAACTCAGAGCGGGAGCGGCTCAAGGCCAGATTGAGGAACAGAGGCAACTGCTCCGTTAGAGCCTCAGCCCAAACCTGAGGAGCAGCCAGACAGGCTTCTCCGCTTGCCGGGGCGGCAGGAAGGCTGCACAGGCCCAAAGCCACCGATAAACCCACTCCCAGCCAACACCCCCTGCCGTTCGCGTTGGCGGACTGGACAGGTGGCCTATGGCGTCGTTGCCTCACAGCACCACTCAGCCAACAGCGGGCGAATCCCTCAACCTTCTCACCCAGAAGCATCCCACAAGGCTTGGAAGCGCCGCAAGGCCGCCACCGGATCCGGAGCAGCAAGGATGGGGCGACCCACCACCAGGTAGTCGGCTCCTGCCCGCAGAGCTTGGTCGGGCGTGCAGATGCGCTGTTGATCATCCCCACCATCCCCCACCCTGGCGTCGCTCAGACGGATCCCTGGAGTAACCAGCAGAACCTCCGGCCCCAAAGCCTGGCGCAGCCGCCCCACTTCCTGCGGGGAGCAGACCAGCCCCTTCACACCTTGATCCAGGGCCAGTCGGGCCAATTGTAAAACGTAGTCGCCAGGATCCCGTTCAATGCCCAGCTCCTGCCGCACCTGGTCGGGGCCGAGGCTGGTTAAGAGGGTCACTGCCAACAGCCGACAGGAACTGCCCTGGGCGGCGGCCACGGCTGCCCGCAACATAGCACTGCCACCGCAAGCATGGACGGTGAGCAGATCCACCCCATAGCCGACGGCCACCTCCGTAGCCCGTCCCACCGTGTGGGGAATGTCGTGCAGCTTCAAATCCAGAAAAATGCGCTTGCCCCTTTCCTTGAGAGCCTGGAGGATAGAGGAACCCGCAGCAGAGAACAACTCCAGGCCCACCTTCCACCACAGCACCTGCGGCAAAGCGTCCACCCACCCCACAGCCTGCTCCCAAGAAGAGGTATCCAGGGCAACAATCAGGCGGTCACCCTTCATCGCGACTCATTCCAGGGCTCACGTTCCGGGGCTCGTAGTGGGGGCAACCTTCACAGGGGCCGTGCGGATTGACGGCACAGCGCAACTCTGGAGAATGGGCATTGTAGCGACAGGTGGGATCCCCGATGGAGTCGGGCGGCGAAGCCACGTAGGTATAAACAACCAGGCCACCAAATCCTATCGGGCTGACGAAGAAACGGCTGCTGCTGAAAGATTCGCCCACAGAAGGGTTGAAGGTTTCCTCGCAAGGTTCTGGCTCCAGTTCCTCCTCCAGATTCCAGAGCGCTTCCCACTGCCGCAGGGTTTCTTGGAGAGGCACGGCCAGGTGTTCCGTCAGTTCTGTCAGGGCTGTTTCCAAAGCGGCGAGGCTTTCTTCCGCCGCTTGGGTGAAGGCTGCCACCCATTCCTCCAATAGCTTCTCAAAATCCATGCAGCAGCGACCTAGAGGCTCCTTCTTTACCTTACTGCCAACCTGGGCGATCTTTAACTTCCTCTTAACTTCCTCCCTGGCAGACGGCATCCACCAGAGCTTGGTTGACCAATGGAAACAGCTCCGCCAACTCTTCTGTAGATAGGTTGCCGGTACAGACATTGGCGCGAATATGCCATTCAGCCCACATCTGCGGCGAGGGAGCAGCGGGATCCCGGCCTTCCTCAGAACCTGAACCGCCCACAGAGGCCCGAGGGCGGCTGCGTCCCGACCCAAGGTTTAGTTGCAGCACGCTGTCACGGTTGATGCCGGTCAGAGAGGTTTGGGCTCTTGCCCCTTGGGTCGAAACGAGTGTGAGGGCCAAGACCATCCCAGACAATCCGCAAAGGGCGGCACTACGAAACATGGGATCCTCGCCGGTTAGTGAAAAAGCTATAGGGCTCTGTCTTGAGCGGAATTATAGCCACTGTTGTTCCCGTTCTTCTGGGCAGAGCCGACTGGAGCATGCTGACAGCCGCAGGCCAATGCCCGACCACTGCACGCAATGACGGCCCTGCTCATCCTTCAGGGATCCATCGCGGCGGTAGGAAAAGAAATCTTGGGGTTGGCTGAGGGTGCAATGGGGGCTGACGGCAATCTGTTCAGAGGGGATCCCTTGGGCTTGGGCTTGGGCACAATTGACCCAGCGCAGATCCAAACGAACTTTGCCGGGCAGAGGATCCGGCAACAGGGCGGCGCGGGTGTCCAGCCCCAGAGGCAGGCTTTTCAGCACCTGCTCGGCCACTTCTTCTGACACCTGATAGACCGACCCCGAAATAGAAGGCCCGATGGCAACGCGAATCGCGGCGGCAGGGATCCCCGCCCGGAGAAACTCCCGCAGCACCTTGGACAAAATCCCCCCAGCAGTTCCTCTCCAGCCGGCATGAACGGCCGCCACCCATCCTCGACTGGCCAGCAAAATCGGCACACAGTCAGCGGTGCATACCCAGGCAGAATCCCCTTGGCGGCGGGCAATGACTGCATCCGCCTGAGAACGGGTAGAGATCCCTTGACCGGGTCTTTTTTGCCTGAGGGTTTCCGTGCCCTCATCTGCCCAAATCCAGTTGCAGCCGTGCACCTGATGGCCCCACGTGGCCCGTTCAGGGGGCAGTTGCAGCCGGGCGGCCAACTGGGACGGGAGGTGAGGATGGCCTTGGCGAGAGCCAAAAGCGTGAGGCCACTCTGCCAAAAGCTGACACTCCAGCCAGCGCCATCTCCCTGCCTGCCGCCAAACCCACACGGCAGAGCCAATCATTGGCGGGAGCCATGAGACTTTCGTCGTGGGTGGAGATGGCCCAACCGCTCTTCCAGGCACATTTTCAGCTCGGCAGGGTTAAACAGCATCGGCAAAAAATGAATGCTCTGGGTTTCCCGGAAAAAGAACAAAACCGGCAGCGGCGGCCAGAAAATTTGCCAATCCTGCCACTCGCTATAGGGGAACTCGCGGATGCGTTTGGGGCCGCTGTAGACCTGCAGCGCCGTCCTGGTAAAGGCCAGCCCAATCAAAGAGGTCTGCACCATCAAAAACAGGCCAAACAGGCCCACCCCCAGCCCCGCCCAAAAAGAAAGCCAAAACAACGGCACTGCCAAGGCCAGCACCGACAGGCTGAGGCGAAAATCCGGGGTTAACAGGTGGGCAGAATTGGGTCTTGTCATGCCCCGCTTCTCCTGGATTAAGGATCCCAGCCCCATTCTAGGCTGCCTCGGCAACCCTTCGGATCAGAACTGGCAAGACAACTCTTATGCACCGCTCATGCACAAACAGGCCCGCGGGAAAACCGGCATAATACGGATATAGGCAGGGGTGTTGCTAACTTAACTTATACTTTGATACAACCTACAACTTGTCGGGCCATGCCTCCAGAGCCTCTCCTTCCGATGCCAGAGGAACCAACCACGCGGATCCCCCCAGAGGTCTACGAGCGCGGCTCCCAGGCCGAGCTGACTGCGGCCTTTCTGACGGTGATCAGCGGTGCCAATGTGGGCATGACCTTTCCTATGGCAAGTGGGGGAGTTTTGGGGCGCAGCCACCAAGCAGATATTCAGCTATCCGACCACGCCGTCTCCCGGCAGCACTGTCGGCTGGAGAGAGAAGGCGAGGGGTATGTTCTCACCGATCTAGAGAGCCTCAACGGTACCTACGTCAACGGCAAACGCATCAGCCGCATTCTTCTGAAAGATGGAGATCGCATTCAAGTGGGGGCCACCACCCTCAAGTTTGCCCACTACGACGCGGCAGAAGCAGCGTTCTTTTCGCAAATGGCCACTGCCGCCCTCTACGACCCGCTGACCGGCTTGCACAACCGCCGTTTTTTCCTGGAGCAACTGGAGCTGGAGATCCCTTTTGCGCTTCGCCATCACATTCCCCTCCACGTGCTCTATCTGGACTTGGATGGGTTCAAGCAAATCAACGATCGCTGGGGGCACTGGGTTGGGGATCAAACCTTGATCCGGGTGGCACGACAATTGCAGGCCCAAGTTCGTCGCGAGGATCTGCTGGCCCGGCTGGGGGGCGATGAATTTGCCCTCTTGGTACGCGGGATCCCGAACCCCCAAATCTTGGGGTTGACAGAACGCCTGCGGCGGGCCGTCCAGTCGCTGTCGGTGCAGGTAGGGGCGGAGACCGCCCACCTGAGCTGCAGCGTAGGCATCGCCTCTCTGCTGGAGCTGGGAGAACGAGCCGACCCGCAAAGTCTGCTGACTGCTGCCGACAAGGCTCTCTACCGAGCTAAGTCTGAGGGTGGCAACCGAGAGCTTTTCCGGTAGCTCAAGGCCAGCCGTTGCAGTTAAGTTTACGACCCCTCTACCAGGCTGGCGTAGGCTTCAGCGCTCATGGTGTCTTCGAGATCTTCGGGGTTGGCGATGCGCACCTTGATCAGCCAGCCATCGCCATAGGGATCGTCGGCAATGCTCTCCGGGCTATCCACCACTGCCGTATTGACGGCCACCACTTCTCCCGACAGGGGGGCATAGAGATCTTCGACCGCCTTGACCGACTCGACCGAGCCAAAGCTCTCGCCTTTTTCAATCTCGGTGCCTTCTTCGGGCAGGCCGACGAAAACAATGTCCCCAAGCTGATCGACGGCATAAGCTGTGATCCCGATCACCGCAATATCATCCTCGACATGGATGTACTCGTGGGTGTCCACGTAGCGCAGGTGGGATGGATATTCCAGGGCCATGCCGGTTCTCCCGTAGAATTCAGTGGATTATTCTAGGGTGAACCCTTGGAGATGGTAAAGGGCGGATCCCCAGCCCGGCCATTCCCCCGCTGGCTAGAGAAACTCCATCAGCAGTCGATTCACGGTTTGCGGCGCCTCTTGCTGTGCCCAGTGGCCGCATTCGGGGATGTACTCCTTGCGCAGGCCGTTGGGGAAAAAGGGATCCATCCCCTCGGTCAGCTCGCGGCTGAGGGCAAAGTCTTCTTCGCCCCAGATGAGCAGGGTGGGGGCGAGGATCTGCCGCATGGGCTGCAAAAACAGGTTCTGCAAGGTGGGCAGGTTAAAAAGCTGGCGGTAGTAGTTGAGGGCAGAGGTGAGCACCTTGGGTTTGGCGAGGGCCTCTTGGTAGAGCTGCAGATCGTGGCGGGTGAAGGCGCTTTTGCGCACCGAGGTTTCTTGGAAAATGCGCCGCACCCAATCTCCCAAATCCCACTGCAGCACCCACTCTGGCAGCCAAGGCAACTGAAAAAAGAACAGATACCAGCTGCGCCGCAGTTGATCCAAGTTGCTCAAGAACTCCCGCCGAAAGCAGGCTGGGTGGGGAGAATTGAGAACGGCCAGCTTGCGGATCTCGTGCGGGAAAAATTGCGCCCAGTGCCAGGCAATGGCTCCCCCCCAGTCGTGGGCCACGACCACCGCCTTCTGGGCCCCAAAGTGATGCAACAGGCCGCGGACATCCTCGGTGAGGGTATCCAGGTCGTAGCCGTGATCCGGTTTGTCGGAGTCGTTGTAGCCGCGCAGGTCAGGGGCCACCACGCGAAATCGCTGCGCCAACACCGGGATCTGGTGGCGCCAGGAGTACCAAAACTCCGGGAAACCGTGTAACAAGATCGCCAGCTCCCCTTCCCCCTGGGTGACATAGTGCAGTTGAATGCCATTGGTCAGGGCATAGCCGTGCCGCCAACTCCCCATCTTGGCAGCCACCTCAGCAGGAAGGCGTTGGATCCCTGCTTCTGTCATCTCCTTTGTTCTCGATTCTGAACCCATGATTTGGTATCCACTCATACTAACCTTTGCCCTTGCTCTTCCTCCCAACGGTGAAGACTTTTTTAGAGGGGTTAGCCAGAGGCACCCTAGGAGAGAGGCTACGGCTGGAGAGGTGCGATGAAGACAGAAGTCCAACGCCCGACCTCTCCCCAGAGCATCGCCATTCTGGGGGCGGGAGCCTGGGGAAGCACACTGGCTCTGCTGGCCCAAGCCCAAGGGCACCGGGTGCAGGTTTGGGATCGGCGCAAGGGTCTGGATCTCGAAGAAGTGCTACCGGGATCCCAAATGCTCATCTCGGCAGTCTCCATGGCGGGGGTGCGCCCTGTGGTGGAAGCGGTGCGCCAGGTGGGGATCCCTCCCCAAGCGATTGTGGTCTCGGCCACCAAAGGGCTGGATCCGCTGCAGCTTCTGACCCCTGCCCAAATTTGGGGGGCCACTTTCCCAGAGCAGCCCCTGGTGGTGCTTTCAGGGCCCAACCTTGCGGCGGAAATCCGTCAGGGCTTGCCGGCAGCGGCAGTGGTGGCCAGCCGGGAACCCTGGGCAGCCGTGCAGGTACAACAGGCCCTGGCTTCGGAGCGGTTTCGCCTTTACACCAGCAGCGATCCCTTGGGGGTGGAGCTGGGGGGCACCTTGAAAAATGTTATCGCCATCGCTGTTGGAGTGTGTGACGGCTTGCAACTGGGGGCCAATGCCCGTGCGGCTCTGGTCACCCGCGGCCTGGCAGAGATGATCCGGGTGGGATCCAAGCTGGGGGCGCGACCTGAGACCTTCAACGGCCTGTCGGGGCTGGGAGATCTGCTGGCCACCTGCCACAGCCCTCTGAGCCGCAACTACCGGGTGGGCTACGGATTGGGCCAGGGTAGTCCTTTGTCCCAGGTTTTGGCCGCCATCGAGGGCACCGCCGAAGGGGTTTACACCGCCCCTGTTGTGGTCAAGATCGCCGCCCAACACGGGATCCCGGTGCCCATTACCCAAGAGGTTCACCGGTTGCTGCAGGGGCAGACCACTCCCACTGCCGCCCTGGCCAGGCTGATGGAGCGACAACTGACCTCGGAATAGGCCCCTCACCCCCTGCCCCTCTCCCAGCCCTCACCCCCTGCCCCTCTCCCAGAGGGAGAGGGGAGTTAGGGATAGACGGAGAGAAACGTTTCATTGCTATTTGATAATGACCATAAGCGCAAATCTGCGGATGAGGAAGGAGGTTCTGCACCGTATCAGGATTTCTGCAGAGGGTTGGGGTGCCAGAATGAGCCATTTGGCGGAGTTTTTTTCCTCAGAGTTTTCCTATGCTGCCTTTATAGCTTCTCTGTCCGTTCCCGCATCAACTGGGCTCTCGGTTGAAGCTGACAGCCAGCCCGACAGGTTGGGGGAGACTATCGTTTGCTTGTCTACGAAGCCACATGTCCAAACGCATCTTGGTGATTGAAGACGAACCCTCTATCCGCACCTATCTGCAGAAGGTGTTGCAGCGGGCTGGGTACGACACGGTGGCGGCCACCGATGGCGAGGAAGGCCTACAGATGGTGCGCGCGCTTATGCCGGATTTGGTGTTGTGCGATGTGGTCATGCCCAAGCTGAACGGCTATGGCGTGTTAGATGCCTTGCGATGGGATCAGTCCACGGCCCACATCCCCTTCGTCTTTCTCTCCTCCAAAACCTCCCAAGAAGCCATTGAACAAGGGCTACGGCTCGGCTCTGACGCCTACCTAACCAAGCCCATCGACCAAACCCACCTGTTGAGAGCGATTGCCGCCCAACTGACCTAGAGGCTGTAAATCTGCCCATCTACGAGCAGATGGGTGATGCCTTTTTTTTGCAATTGGGTGCGCACAATGTCCAGAATGTAGCCGGGAAACTGGATCACCCGATAGGGGGGGTAGGTGTTGCTGCCGCGGCGGCTCATTTCGGAAAAGCGACGGGCCACCTTGTGGTTGTCGAAAATGGGCAGCGTATTGGCGTTATCGATCCCTTCGACGGGCACAGATCCGGGGCCAAAGAATTCCTTGAGGGGGCGAGTGGTCAGCTCCTGGTAGCGGTCAACAACGACATAACAGGTTTCCGGCGGGGTGAGCTCTTCCAGGGGTAACACCTGAACTTGATAGCCGGGATCGGTGAGGTGGTCTGCTTCCAGCTCGTCTTTTGGGAAATAGTCGGAGTCGTCCTCGTCTTCGAGGTCACTGTCTTCTTCGGTTTCCTCCTCGTCGTCGATATCCTCTAGATCTTCCTGAAGCTCAGCCGCCAACTGCAGTTCTGGCAAAGACTCTTCTATCCCGCCGATGGGTGCGTCGTTTGTGTTCGGCTCTTCACCATTGGGGGGTGTGGCGGCTGCGGGGGGATCCCCAGATGGAGACAGCGGCAAGAGCTGCTGCTCCAAAGCTGCGATCTGGCCAACGGCCACTTTTTCCTCTATGTCTTTGCGGCGGGCAGCCGAGCGTTTGAGCTGAATCAACCGCTGGTACTCATCGGCAGCGATATTTTCCTTCAACACGCGGGTGATGGTGGTGACGCTCACTTGAAATTGCTCGGCCAATTCGACGGCGGTCGCTGCTGAGCCGCGGTAGGCGCTGACAATTTGCTGTTGTTCTTGCTCCGAAAGCTTGCTGCGAGCCATCCCAATTCACCCCATCCACGAACTGAAAAAATAGCCATGACGAGGATCCCTAACCAGCGGCGACCCGGCTGAGGTCGGCAGCCAACTGTTCTCGCTCTAGCCCTTTGCCGATCAACACAATTTTGGACAGGCGAGGCTCTTCCACATCCCAGTCCCGTTCCAAGAAGAGGGTTTGCCGCTGGCCTACCTGATGAAAGATAACCCGCTGCGGCTCGTCCACAACCCACAGCACCCCTTTGGCGCGAAAAATCGTCTCCGGCAAGTCTTGTAGCCAGTCGCGAAAAGCCATCAAATCCAGCGGCTGCTGCAGTTGAAAGCTCACCGATTGGATCCCGTCTTCTGCGAGGTGATGGCTAGGGTGGGCCTCGGCTTCCAAATCGGGAAGTTTGGGATCCCACCCTTCTGGACGGAAGGCATGCACATCCAAAATGCGGGTCAGGGGGACTTGGGCATGGGTGGTGAGCAGGCAAGGGGCATCGGGGTTGTAGCGGCGCAGATCGGCAAGGATCTGCTCTTGTTCGATAGGGGTGATCAAGTCCACCTTGTTGAGCAGCAGGATGTCAGCACTGCTGATCTGGTGGGCGGCGGTTTGCGAGCGCCGGAAGTTGTGCCAGTATTCGGCCCCATCCACCAGGGTCACCACGCCATCGAGGCGCAAGTCCTCATGAAAAGTCTCTTGCACAAACAGCTCCGTCACCTGCCTGGGATCCGCCACCCCGCTGGTTTCCACCACCAGGTAGTCCAACGCCTGGGCCTGCTGCAGCAGCTCTCGGGCTGCCCGTTCAAAATCTGCCCGCACCGTGCAACAGAGGCAACCATTACTCAGCTGCATCAGCCCCTCTTCGGGCAGGTTGACCAGCTCGCCATCGATGGAAATTTCGCCAAACTCGTTGAGAATAACCCCAATGCGCAGCCCATGCTTTTCCTGCAGGATGCGCTTGAGCAGGGTGGTCTTACCACTGCCCAAAAAGCCCGTCAAGACGGTAACCGGAAGCTGAGCTTTCATCGCCAGTTCAGTAAACAAGCCAACCCATCCTTGCTCAAGTTCCCCACAGGCCTTACCAGCTTAGCTTCAGGCCCAATTGCAGGATCCCACCCAACGGCAAATTCAACAGCCTTCCTTGCCCAACTGCTGGGATTCCGGGGATCCCTGCAAACGCAGCAACTCAATCGGCAGGCCATCGGGATCGGCGATGAAGGCTACCTCATAAGTTTGATGGCCGATCTGCTGGAGCTGGGGCGGGAGCAGCAGGGTAAGGGGGACTTGCGCTTGTAGATGTTCTAAATAGCCGGCCAGGGATCCCCATTCAGGGCCGATCTCCAAAGAGGGATGGTAGTAGCCCACATAGTGGGGATCCCCAAAGGGATCGGGAGCCGGCTGGGGCTGGGGCACCTGCATCAGCTCTAGGCGCCCCCAGGGACCACGCATCCAGCAGGCCAACGTGATCCCGGCAGTGAAGCGTTCTTCCACAGCCAAGCCCAGCCCCTCGTAAAAGGCGATGGAGCGGAAAATATCGGCAGTGCGAATGGAAAAATGATGCAGTTTCATGGTCGTACAAAGAGCCAGGTGGGGGCAGATCCCTGGAATCAATCGCCGATGACCGCTAGTCAAGCGCAGATAGACTTGCTAGGCTCCAGAGAAGTAGGCCATCTATTTTAAGCACCTCTTGTGGTGTACGCTGGCCCTGGCAACCTCAGCCAATTGCTGCCAACAACAACATCATCATGCCTAAGCTGGTCATTGTCGAATCTCCCACCAAAGCCCGCACCATCCGTGGATTCTTGCCCGCAGGGTACGAAGTTCAGGCCTCGATGGGACATGTGCGGGATCTCCCCGATTCGGCATCTGAAATCCCAGAAGAATTGAAGGGTGAAGAGTGGAGCCGCCTGGGGGTCAATGTCCACGCCGACTTCGAGCCCCTCTACGTGATCCCCAAAGACAAGAAGAAAGTGGTCAAGGAACTGAAGGAAGCCCTCAAGAAAGCCGACGAGCTGATCCTGGCCACCGACGAGGATCGCGAAGGGGAAAGCATTAGCTGGCATTTGCAACAGGTGCTGCAACCCAAGGTGCCCACCCGCCGCATGGTGTTTCACGAGATCACCCGCGAGGCCATTCAAGAGGCGCTGCAAAACTGCCGCCAGGTGGACGAGCAACTGGTGCGTGCCCAGGAGACCCGCCGCATCTTGGATCGCCTGGTGGGCTACACCCTGTCGCCGCTGCTGTGGAAAAAAATTGCCCCCAAACTCTCAGCAGGGCGGGTGCAGTCGGTGGCGGTCAAGCTCTTGGTGGATCGGGAGCGGGAGCGGCGCGCCTTCAAAAAAGCCTCCTACTGGGATCTGAAGGCGGAGCTGCAATCGAGCACTTCCCCGCAGGAGCGGCAGAGCGTCTTTCCAGCAGAGCTGGTGAGCCTGGCCGGCAAGCGCCTGGCCGGCGGGCAAGACTTCGATCCCAGCACCGGGCAGCTCATGGCCGGGCGGGATGTGGTGCTGTTGGATCAAGCCCAGGCCGAGGCCCTACGGGATCGCCTGCTGGGGAAAGCTTGGGTCGTCAGCTCGGTCGAAGAGCGCCCCTCCACCCGCAAGCCCGCCCCTCCTTTTACCACCTCCACGCTGCAGCAGGAGGCCAACCGCAAGCTACACCTGTCCGCCCAGCAGACGATGCGCATCGCCCAAAAGCTCTACGAAGAGGGCTACATCACCTACATGCGCACCGACTCGGTACACCTGTCGGAACAGGCCATCCGCGCCGCCCGCGCCTGCGTGGAGTCGATGTACGGCAAGGAGTACCTCAGCCCCGAACCGCGCCAGTACACCACCAAAACCAAAGGGGCGCAAGAAGCCCACGAGGCCATTCGTCCCGCCGGGTCGGAGTTTCGCCTGCCCAGCCAAACCCTGCTCACAGGGCAGGAGCTGGCCCTCTACGACCTGATCTGGAAGCGCACCGTCGCCAGCCAAATGGCCGAAGCACGACAGACCCACACCATCGTGCTCATCGCGGTGGACGATGCGGTGTTTCGGGCCAGCGGCAAGCGCATCGATTTTCCCGGCTTCTTCCGCGCCTATGTGGAGGGATCCGACGACCCGGAGGCGGCTCTGGAAGATCGGGAGGTGCATCTGCCCCGCTTGCGGCAGGGGGATCCCCTCCGCTGCCGGAAGCTCGAACCCGTCGGCCACGAGACCCAGCCACCCGCCCGCTATACGGAAGCTTCCCTGGTCAAGGTGTTGGAAAGCGAGGGCATTGGCCGTCCCAGCACCTACGCCACCATCTTGAACACGATCATGAGCCGTGGCTACGTGAGGTCGATGGGGAATGCCCTCGTGCCCACCTACACCGCTTTTGCAGTGACCGAGCTGCTGGAAAAATACTTTCCCAACTTGGTGAATACCCGCTTCACCGCCGAGATGGAGCAAACCCTCGATGACATCGCTTCTGGCCAGGCAGACTGGTTGCCCTATTTGCGCCATTTCTTTCTGGGAGAGCAGGGCCTAGAAGGCCAGGTGAAGGCGCGCGAGCTGGAAATCGACTCTGGCCTGGCCCGCTCCATTCACCTGGAGAACCTGCCCGTCAAGATCGGCATCGGCCCCTACGGCCCTTATGTAGCAGTAGAGACTGAATCGGGAGAGGTGCGCGCCAACCTGCCGGAGGAGATTCCCCCCGCCGATCTCAGCGCCGAACATGTAGCGGAGCTGATCAAGCGCAAACAGGAGGGCCCCAAGCCCATCACCTTCCACCCGGAAACCCAAGAGCCGGTCTACGTGATTCCCCAGGGTCCCTACGGCCCCTATGTGCAATTGGGGGAGGTGTCGGAGGAGAACAAGAAGCCCAAGCGCACCTCCCTGCCCAAAGGGCTAAAGCCGGAGCAGGTCACCCCTGAGATTGCCCTGGGGTTGCTCAGCCTGCCCCGCACGTTGGGGGAGCACCCGGAATCGGGGAAAAAGGTGCAAGCAGGGATTGGCCGCTTCGGCCCCTACGTGGTCTGCGACGGCGATTTCCGCTCGTTGCCCGCCGATGAGGATGTGCTGACCATCAGCCTAGAGCGGGCGCTGGAGCTGCTGGCCCAGCCCAAAAAAGGCCGTGGGCGCGGCTCGGCCAAACCCCTGCGCGAGCTGGGATCCCATCCTGAGGACGGCGAGCCGGTCAATCTGCACGACGGCCCCTACGGGCTGTATGTCAAACACGGCAAGGTCAATGCTTCTTTGCCCAAGGAGCTCCCTGCCGAAGCGGTCACCCTGGAAATGGCCCTGCAGGTGTTGGCCGAAAAAGAAGGTTCTGCTGCCGATGGCAAGAAAAAAAGCCGCTCAACCGGCAAAGCCGACTCCGCTGCAAGCAAAACCCAAGCGAAGACTGCTTCCAGCGTTACAGGCCAGCAGGCCGAGGCGGCTGGCCTGCGGAAGCGGCGCGGAGCACAAGCAGCTTCCACCGGCGGTGGGATGGCCAAGGAGCCCCAGGCGAATGGTTCAGCTCCGTCTAGATCCCGTTCCACCATTTTGAAGGTCACTCCCAAAGCTCTTTCCTGAGGACAGCTTCTCAAGCTGGGATGGCACCAGATCCCCTGCTTGTGGTGGATCTAAGGAGTCGGTATCTGCGCCGCTACCCTCACCCCCGTCCCCTCTCCCAGAGGCACCCTCACCCCCGTCCCCTCTCCCAGAGGCACCCTCACCCCCGTCCCCTCTCCCA
>NZ_JANSIQ010000043.1:99833-152500 GCF_047502685.1 Synechococcus sp. OH20
ACCCTCACCCCCGTCCCCTCTCCCAGAGGCACCCTCACCCCCGTCCCCTCTCCCAGAGGGAGAGGGGAGTTCGCGACAGTGTTGCGTAGCAATAACGCTGTGGAGAGATGTTTCATCAGCTCAACGGTGTCACCTGGGTGCCGGGGAAGTAGTGGTTGAGGATGGGCGACGCTGTGTAGCCCTGTTCGGCCAGGCCGCGGGCTCCCCACTGACATAGACCCACCCCGTGCCCGGCTCCCCGATAGGTGAAAAGGTACGATTCCGGCTGGCCGGCCTTTGGCTCGAGGCGTTTGAGGGTAAAGCGGTTGCTGGGCAGGATCCCCCACCCTAGGGTTTGCCCGAGGTGCAACACAAACTCCTGTCCGGTAAATAACCGAGATCCGACGCGGATGCGCAGAGAGCGCCCCCAGGGATCCGATTGCAGGATCTCTAACTCGGCGCTGCCCAGGGCTTGCTCCAACTCTTGTCGGCTGAGCCGGACACTGTGGGGGCCATAGAAGGGGGAAGCGCGACACCCTTCGCAACTTACCCCTTGCAGGTAGGGACGGGCGGGTGGGGCAAAAATATCTTGGTTGGCGCTGGTGTGGCCGCCACAGGTGGAGTGAAACAGAACCTCTACCGGCTGGCCGGCATGGGTTAGGATCTGCCCCTGGGTTGCCCGCACCGCAGCCGTGGTCGCCGCCGTCTCATAGGCCAGGCCCCCGTAGAACTGGTGGGCGGTGGAATCTTGCAATGGCCTTGCCGGGGTAGAGGGCCATTCTCTTCTTGGAGCGGGGCGCAGATGGGGAACGGCCAGGGTACGGGCCAGGATGGCTTGGGCCTGCAAAGCGGCGGCTGGCCAATCGGCAGGCATTTCGCCGGGCACCAAGGCCAGCAGGTAGTCTTCCAGTTGTACCCAGTTCAGCAGGTGCAGGCGCTCTGGGCCGCTTGGGCGAATCTGGATCAAGCCACGGTAGCGACGCTCCTCTCCCGCCGCAGGACGCAGCCCCCCTCCTTGCAGCCAAAGGGATCCCGAGTAGCGACGGGGCTGGCCCGGCCCGCTCAAAATCAGCTCTTGGCGGTGAACCTGCAGCTTCCAGATCCCTGCCGGAAAGGGCTGCTGATTCAAGACAAAGGGGCCGCTCAGCTCCAGTTGGGCCAAGGGATCCGCGCCCCAGCGGCTGAACAGCTCCACGGCCAACCAATCTCCAGCAGTCTGGGCCTGCAGAGAGCCTCCCCAAAGGGCCCACAGGGATCCCAGCCCCATCACCGCCAACTGTCGTCGCCGCATCGGCCCCGCCCGGAGATTATGATGAGCTGGCCAGCAAAGGATCGTATCCCAGTTGTTGGCTGAGGCGGGCGCGCGCCAGTTCTCGATATTCCCAAAAATGCTCCCCCGCAGCACAGAGGCCCAGATATAGGTTCAGCAGGCTCGGTTTCTGGCGCCAGATCGTCCATAGCTGTTGCCAAAATTGGGCGCGAATTTGGGGATGAAGGATCCCTTGCCGCCAGATGAGTTGTAGAAGCAGATAGATCCCTTTGTGAAGGGGCAGCCGCATTGCTTGTTGCCGACCTACTTTAGTGCCGATACTTAGGCACTGTTGCAAACAGCGAGAGAGATATCGCGCCGGCTCATACAACTTCCAAAAACTTTCCAGATATTCCCGGGCAATTTCAGATGGAGAACGGGTGGGAATAAAGTTCATCAGCGTGTTTTGATCCCCAAACTCGGTGACGCCGATCCCCTCCAGCAACCGCTGCTCTTTTTTGAGGCGATTCCACAGTTGGGTGTTGGGTAGAGCCTGTAAAATCCCCAACATCGGCTGAGGAATACCGGTCTGCTCGACAAAAGCCTGGATGCGCTCCCCCGCACCTGGCCGCTCTCCATCAAAGCCCAGAATAAACCCGGCGTAGATCAGCAGCCCGGCATCGTTGATCTTGCGACAAGCCTCTACCAGGGGGTGGCGGGTATTCTGTAGCTTTTGAGTCATCTGTAAGCTGTCTTGGTCTGGGGTCTCAATACCCAGAAAGACCGCATAGAACCCCGCTTCTACCATCAACTGCATCAACTCTTCATCTTCAGCTAGGTTGACAGAAGCCTCTGTCATAAAGGTAAATGGATAGTTATGCTCCTTGCTCCACGGGATCAGCTCGCGTAAAAATCGCTTGACGTTGCGCTGATTGCCGATAAAGTTGTCATCTACCACAAAAATCGAACCTCGCCAGCCCAGGTCGTAGAGGGCTTGCAGCTCGGCCAGCATTTGGCTTGGCTCCTTGGTTCTCGGCTTGCGCCCATAAAGAGAGATGATGTCACAAAACTCACAATTAAAGGGGCAACCCCGCGAGAATTGCACCGACATCATGAAGTATTGATCCATGCGCAGCAGGTCAAATCTCGGCAGGGGGCTTTGGGTGACGTCTGGCTTTTCTGTGGCTCGAAAAATGCCCGCTTCTTGCCCAGATTCTAGAGCCTTGACAAAAGCCGGTATGGTCTCTTCTCCTTCGTCCAAAACCAAATAGTGAGCCCCGGATTCCAGGGCATCTTGGGGCACAGAAGTCGGATAGGGGCCGCCCACAGCTACTTTTTTGCCCAACTGCACCGCTTTGCGAATGAGTGCGTGAAAGTCTTGCTTCTGCACCAGCATGGCCGACAGGATCACCAGGTCGCACCACTGCCAATCGGCCTCCGTCTCGGGGGCGACATTGCGATCCACAAAGCGAATCTCCCAATCCTGGGGCAACAGAGCGGCAACGGTGATCAGGCCCAGCGGCGGCATCAGCGCTTTTAGCCCCACCATCTCGATGGTGCGATTGTAAGACCAGAAAGACTTGGGAAAGCGGGGATAGAGCAGCAACGCCTTCATGCCCATCAGCTCCTAATCGCAGATTAAGGATTCCATTTGTTCAGCACTCCTAACAAATAGCCTCAGATAAAGCTGACGCAAAAACTTTTGTGAGATGCTTGCTGGCAATATTTCCTTCGTATTAGCAAACTGTGGACTGGCAAACCCTCTGGGTGCCTAAACCTTCAAAAAGCTTTTCTGGACAATTGTTAACTAAGAATCTAGGTTGATCTTTAGGGGTTACTGAAGAGAAAGCATTGCCTCAATTTTTCTGAGAAAATAGTATCGACTCCGGCCTTCTACGGCTACGGAACAGTTAGCTCTGCACACCTTGCTCAAAAACACGCTGAACCAAGCCACTGACGACGGAAAGTACTATCGCGCCGAGGAACGCCCAACCAAAGTTATCGATATTGAAGGCATCCCCGGCCAGCTTGTCGGCGATGGCCAGGCAAATGCCGTTCAAAATTAGCCAAAACAAACCCAGGGTAAGAACTGTAATCGGCAGGGTAATCAACCGGAGAAACGGCCTCACCAAACCATTGACCAGGCCAATGGCCAGAGCTGCCACCAAAGCACCCCCAAACCCAGAGACGTGGATCCCGGGCAAAAGCCAAGCCAAAATCATCACGCTCAAGGCTGACATCAGCCAGGTGGCCAACAGAGTTGCCATGCTCCCTCCTCTGCCCCAACAGGGCCGCAATCTTGCCCCCTATGCTAGCCGATCTGCTTAGGGATCCCTTCTGCAGAGACCTCTTCGGGGCTGTAAGTTTGCAACGCCAGTGCATGAATGCCCTGACCCATCTGTTCGGCCAGGGCGGCGTACACCAGGCGATGCCGTTGCAGAGGAGTTTTGCCGGCAAACAGGGGCGACACCACCTGCACGCGGTAGTGCCCCCCGGATCCCTGTTGCCGTCCCCCATGGCCAGCATGGCGGTGCGACTCGTCCTCCACGTGGACGTAGAGGGCTTGCAGCTTCTCAGCCAAGAGCTGTCGCAGGCGATCCGAGGTGAGCATGGGATCCCCTGCGGCCCTCAAGGTTGGGCGCCGGCCTTGGCAAAAGCCGCCTCGACCAGAGGGCGCAACTCGTTGCGGGCGTGCATCTCTTGCAGGATGTCGCAGCCGCCCACAAACTCGCCGTCAATATAGATCTGCGGGATAGTAGGCCAGTTGGAAAACTCTTTGATCCCCTGACGAATTTCGGGATCCTCGAGCACGTTGATCGCCGTGTAGGGAAAGCCCAGACTCTCCAGCACACGAACGGCGGCATAGGAAAACCCACACTGGGGCATCTCTGGGGTGCCTTTCATGTAGATCAGCACCTTGTGGGTGCGGATTTGGTCACGGATTTTCTCTTCCAAAAGGGGATCCAGCATGGTATTCAGCCACTATGACAACAACAGACGACAGGCAAACCAGGCTCCTATCGTGATCTCATTTTGATTCACTTCTAACATGCTTGGCACTCTCCCCACGGCCAGGCCGAGGAATTCTTTAGCGAAAATTCAGCGACAGGGTCGGCGATAGCCCCCAAACCCTGATTTTTCTGTTGACCTGGTCGATCCCTTGCTGGACACGGGTTTCATGCCCTGCGGCGGCAAAATAATGAAATGAGGAGAAGGGGAAATTGCCGCCCAAAACCAGACCCTGGATCTGGGTAAGGGTTGTAACCGGGGGAAGTGGAATTCATCAGAGCAGACGACCCAAGCGCTCCCGCAACTCGGCGGCAGCCTGCTCCAGGTGGTCGGGAGTGTAGCCGGTGGTCTCTACCCGGACGGCGAGGTGGGTGTCCTGGCTTTCGTGGAGATGGATCCACAAAACGTGGCGGCCATCTTCGGTTTTGCGGTTGGCGACTTTGACGCCGTTTTTGGGGGCAGCGTAGGCATTTGAGTCGTAGCGAACCAGATCCACCCAGGGAAGGTCGCGCAGGAGCTTTTCCACCTTGACCCAACTGCGAGGACGGTGATGGCTGCTGTCGCTCCGCAATTGGATAACCTGGGAGCGATCTCGACCGGAATCGGGGAGAGCCGCCCGCGGGATCCGCGGCTGGACTTGCGGTTGCAGATAGGGCAAATACACCAAAGATTTGTATTGCTCGTGGATGTAGCAGACCGGGATCCCCAATTGGCTGCCCACCACGGCCATGATCATGGCCTGGGCTTTGAAGCCCCCGGTGGCGGCGAAGGTGACGATCCCTTTGGCGCTCTCCGCCAACTGTTGCAACAGCTCGGCCATCCGCTCCAGGGAGGATCCCTCTAGCTCGTAGTTGACGCCGGGGAGGGGCACCAGGGAAACCTGTTGTTGGCCCAGCGCTTCTTCAAAAAAGAGCTTCAAAATCTGGGCACACTCCAGTCCCTCAGAGGTTTCGGAGTAAAGCAAAATCAAGGCATCCTGGGGAGTGGGATCCAGCCGGTAGTAGGTGTTGGTTTCGGCGCTGATCAGCTCCAGTTCTGTCTTTTTCATCCAGGCCAAGGCCCGTTCCGGATCCCCGATGTTTTTTTGGCCGACCCAAGGGCGTTGCGGCTGCAGGTCTTTGTCCGGGTTGGTGAGCAAAGAGGTGCCCACGGTCATGAGGATGGTCTGCATGGGTTATCCCCTAACTTTCTCGAAGTTTTTAGGGGCTCCGTTCCCTTTCGCGATCAGAGCAGCCTTACTTTGCGAACTCTGCCATCTCCCCTTAAGTCGAGCACCTCTACCTCCACTTCTTGCCCCACCGCCAGGGATCCGGCCTGTTTCGGCTCTTTTTGGGTGAGCTTGATATCCGTATCCACGATTTGGAAGGTCACTTCGTTGCCCTTGATATTGGTGATGCTGGCCTTGAGGTGTTGCCCAATTTTGAAGCGGGCCTTGGTAGAAGCTGCTGCATTTTCAACTTGGGGCTGAGCCTGCTTTTGTTCAGGTTGCTCTTTGGGCCGCAGTGCCTCTGGCTGGGGCTTGGCCTCGCCGCCGCGGGAATGGGTCGGACGACCGCCATTGGGATCGGGAGGGGACGGGATCTCGCCGATCGGCACTCCCCCATCTTTGTAGTAGCGGGCTAGGCGGGCGGCCCAGCCCAGGATCTGCAGCATCTCAGCCGGCCTATCCTGCAGAGGTTGCAAGTACCTTTTACAGGTTTGGTCGATGAGTCGGTAGTAGCGTGGGGTTTCGTTGCTGCGGTGGAGGCCAGTTTCTCGCACCAGCTCGCCGGTGAATCGGAAGAAACGGGATCCCGCGTCGGGGAGATGGGCCACCGAGCGGAGGTAGGCGAGGCACTTGCTCAATTCGTTGACATCTACCCTTTCCTTCGCCAAAGTCATGGCGATGCCGTGGGCAAGATCCCAAGATTGGGGGCTGAGATCGACCGGAGCTGACAGCATAGAGGCACCCTCAGTAGGCGGTGGTGGGCGGCTCGCGCAGATGGGTGGGGCTCAGGATGGCGGCCAACTGCCGAAGCTGATCGGGCAGGATGTAGCCCTGGGCAGCTTGGATCTGCTTTTGCACAAAGGCTTTGAGGGCTTCTCCTTCTAGGGTATCGGCTTGTGGGGGATCGTAGCGGCTGTAGCGCTCTTTCAAGTTGCGGGGCCGCTCGATCTTGTCCAGGGTGACCTGCAGGGATCCCAGTCCTACAGGCTTGCCGCCCCCCACCTTCAGCAGCAGCGGATGCGCGGGATCCTGACCCAACACCGTGAACAAGGTGCCCAGCTCGGCAGGAGTGAGGTTTTTGAAGTGGATCTGGGTTTTGAAAACCGTATTTTGCACCGCCTGCTGGGTGGGTGTCCCCTTTTGATGGCCCTGCAAAGCCCTGCGGTGCGTGTAATAAAACTTGCGCCCAACCGCCTTGCCGTTTTCAAAGTAGGCTCTGCGCTGGTCGGGGCGGGGACGGTACAGCGGGGGCAGGGATCCGCCGCCGGAGCCGGTGCCAGTGGCAACGGCATCCCTGAACTCCACCAGCCCCTGCCAGTTGAGGGCGCCAAAAACGCGGCTGGCAGGACACAGCCGCTCCTTCTGGCGGCAGGGTTGCCACTGCGGAGGGATCTGATTTCTGTAGCGGCTGGTGGTCACTGCAAGGGTGCTGTTGGTGATGGCCTCGTACATGGCCCGGATGGCCCCCTTGAGGGAGCTGCCCTGGATCTTGAGCCGCCCGTCGGGGGTGGTGGTCATGGTTTTGAGCACCGGGATCCCGTTGACGCCGACGTCGCTGCCCAAGGCCAGGTGGCCGGTGGAAATGTGGAGAGCGGTCTGCACCGTCAGGGTGAGAAAGAGGGTGCCGTGCAACTTGTCGGGATGGAACTTGGCGTGGCCAGCGGGCCGCTCCAGCTTGGGGGGCTGCTGGGGAAAGGGGATCAGCTCGTAGGGCTTGGGAGCCATGGCCTGCTCACCTCCACCCCGGTCTCGGCTGCCGGCGGGCGTTCTGGCAGAAGCAGAATGGGCGGGCAAGGGTCGGGGGCCTTGGGGAGTCATCTTGACCTCGGGATGAGAGCAACAAAGTGAACGCGGGCGGTGCGCCCATCGCGAAAGTAGCGCTGGCCCAGCTTGAGAGACCTCGGATAGCTGAGACCTTGGGGGAAGCGGGTTTCCGGACTTTGGGATCCGTACAGGTCGGCCTCGCGATCCTCCCCCTGCCACTCCCCGGCCAGCGGCACAAAGAAGTCGGGAGGAGGTTGGATCCCCAGATACAGCAGATCCCAGCCGCGGGGGGTGCTTTTCCAGCGCAACTCCCGTTGTTGGCAGAAGACCTGTCCCTCTTGACAGACCAGATCTGGCGGGATCCCCACCTGAATGCCGCTGACGCGGTGGGGCCAGCGCAAAAAGGTGTAGGTTTCTTCGGCGGCGGCAAAACAGGCCGAGAGGATCTCGGAAAGCGAGGACGCCGTCCCGCCGTTGCAAGCGGCCAGATCCTGAACCTTGTAGGCGGCTACGTAGGCTGGTTTCATACCGCTTTGGCCTCCGTTTGCAAGAGCTGGGCCCAACTTTTAACGGCGGCGGCCAGCAGGTGCTCCACCTTGGCCTCAGACGTTTGCTCCCAGGTCAGCCGCGCCCCAAAGCCCAAGGGCATCGGCTCCGCCCCCACCGGCACTAACTGGCGATCGGGTTTGGCAAAGCCGTATTTGCCCGCCTCTTCTGGACTGAGAAACTCGCCCGCCCCCAGCAGGGATCCCCTTGGCCAGGCAAGCTGGGATCCCAGCAGCCGTAGCTCCTGGCTCCCCTCCTCCACCAGGCAGCCCGGGTAGTCCACCGTCGCCCACTCGTACTCCACCCGAACGCGGCCCATGCCGCGGGATTTGGCAAAGCCGATCCCAAACCATCCTTCGTCCAGATCCCGCAGCACCAGCCCCAGCAGGCCCAGTTGCGCCAGGGTAAAGTTTTTCAGGTGAATCTTGGTTTGAAAGGATCCCTCGACACAGACTTGGTAGCTAAACGGCCCCACCGCCACCGACCCGAAGACGCGATCGATGGCCACCCCGTTGCGTTCCTCCAGCCGCAGAGGTGTCCCCGGCTTGGGATAGGCATCCTCGATGCGCACCCGGCTGGCGATGGCCGTGTTGCCAAACATCTGGTCCGTAAAAGAAGAGAGGGCGTAAACTTGGTGGGACTCGGCAATTTTTTCCAGCCACTGGTTGGCCTTTTGGTCGAGGGGATCGCTGGCCCAGAGTTGCAACTTGTTCCCCTCAGGCCGTCTGTCGCCGCCCACCGTTCGGACAATGCGCTCGGCGTGGGCGCGAATGGCCCCTTTGAGGGAGCTGCCGGGAAAATAGACTGTCCGCCCGCCGCCGCGATAGGTTTCCACAAACTCCATATCGGGTTTTGTCGGATCCGCCCCTTGTTTGCCCGCTTTGATGAGCACAGGGCCATCCGGCTTGAGGGTGAGGCAGAGGGTGCAGTGGTTAACGTAGCGCTTGTGCATGGCCTGGGATCCTTCACTGAAGAGGAACAAGAGGGTTTTCGCCCAGCCCTTGCGCTAGCTGCGGGGGCCGACGGGAGCGACAGCGGTTAGTTTGGCAACCAGGGCTTCCACCCAGTCTTGGCGCAAGGCAGCAGCCTCTTCCGGGCTGAGGGGGTGCCGCTCTCCGGCCACCAGCTCTTGCAGATAGGTCAGCAGCCGCCGCGGATCCCCTTCTGAGTCAAACCAATAGACCGCCCCGATCTCCAGGCGGACGACCCCCAAGCCGCGGGAGCGCCCCCCTCCCAAGGGGATCTGCTCCGTTTCCAATTGGTGCAAGCCGATGGCCAGCAGGCCCAGCTCCCATGCTTCGGCATTTTCGACAACGGCATGGAACTGAAAGGGGGTGTTGGCCGGCACCACTTGAAAGTCGTAGAGCTTGCCCTCTGCCGCCGTCTCCGTATCCCGATCGATGGCCACACCATCCCGCTCTTGGTACTGGCCAAACCAGGCTTCCCGCACCACCGGCAAATCGCGGATCTGCACCTTGCCCGCCAGCCAAGGGGATCCAAACGCCTGCGAGACCCAGTCGGTGGCCTCGATCAGCTTTTGCGTCAGGGTTGCGTCGTCGTCTTTGTAGGTGTTCTTAATTTGGTTGACCAACCGGACTTGCTCGCTACTGGTCAACTCGCTGGGATCCCTGGCCAGCGCCGGATCGATGCCGCGCAAAAAACTCTCCAGGCGGGAGCGCAGCGCCCCCTTGAGGCTGGAGCCGGGGATGAGCGGGCGGCCCAGTGCGTCCTTGAGAACCGGCAGATCGGAGCCGATGGGCTCGGTGGAGCGGCCCACCCCGATGTGCAGGGCAGTCACGGTGGTGAGCGTGCCGGTGATCTCCAAGCGGTTTTTGAAAACGTCGAACATCGTTCCCTCAAATCAGGTTAAGGCTGAAGTTAAGGCTCCACTGCGGCTTCGGCAAACAGGATGGGGATGATTTTCAACTGGCTGAGCCGAAAGGTTGAGACGACACCCTCAAGGGCACAACTGGTCACGACTTAAGATCCTCCCCCTTCTCGCTTGTACTTGAGGTAGCGCGCCCCATAGCCTAGGTAACGCCGGATCAAGTCGATTTTGATCTCGTTGACTTTGGGGGATGTTTTCTCAACGCCGGCTGCCTCGGCAATGGCGAGGGCCTTTTGATGGATCCAGTTGTCGATGTCTTGGATGATGGCTTCGGCCAAGGAGTTCTTGCCCCGACCCCACTTTTCGTCTCGCCCCATCTGGTAGCGCAAGAAGTTCTTGATCACCTCTGAGCTTTCGGTGGAAGCTGCCACATGCAACAAATTGCGGTACTGGGCCTCTTCCAATTTGTCCAAACCTTTAAAGTTATCCAAGGCGGTTTGGATTCTGGCGACCAGCTCATCTTCGGCCAGCCGAATTTGCCGCTGGATCTCAAGTTCCTGTTTTTGCTCCAGTTTGCTCTCGCTGGTGGCGAAGGTCATAGCGGGTTCTCCCAGAAATGATGATGGAACAGACTACAGACCTCAATTTGGCCAAATCCTTCCGCGGTTCGCTCCCCGATGCCCCAGTATTCCATCTCCGCCAAAATCGGGATCCAGCGCTCCATTTGCGTGGTGCTCAGCAGGAAGACGCTGCCCTGGGTTGTAACCAGCTCTACATCTTTAAAAAGCCCCCAGGCGGCGTTCCAGCCGGAAACATAGGCGTAGCTGCTGCAGGCCAGCTCCAAGACCAGGGATCTGTCCTCACAGTTGGCCTCTTCCTGGAGCATTGACGGCGTGAGCACAGTGGTGCGCTGCCAGCGTTCCTTGAGGATGGCCCCCGACTGCAGCCCGATGGAGAAGTACTGCCGCTCCGGCGGCAAGGGCTGCCAGGGATCCCCAAACACCTGCCATTGTTGCCAGCGCTGCCGCAGTTTTTGGTTAAAGGCTGCCACCCGCTCAGCCAGGGAGGGCTTCGGGTTCCTCAGGTGTCGAGCAGCGAGGCTGACCCGGCCCAGCCCCCGCGACACCCCTCCTCCCAAGGACAAACGGCGGGCGTGGGTGTTGAGGTAGCCGGCGAGGGCTGCTGCCAGCTCGCGATCCTGCAGGTAGATGTGGCCGCTGAAGAGGGAAGGCTGCAAGCTCCCATCTCGCCCAGCCCGGCCCTCGTTGATCACCTCCAGGCTGTAGAGGATCTGGTCGGCGGCGGTGGCGCGGCGGCGGTTGATCCCCACCCGCGTGAGCAGGCGCTTGGACACGGACACCCTTCGGTAGCGGGATCCCCCCTCCTGGCTGTAAAAGCCGCCGAAGGGCTCCACCCTGCCTCCGGAGCCATCCGGCTCTGCCGGATCAAAGGGGATCCCCAGCCGCTGCGAGCAGAAGCGATCCAGCAGTGTGTCGAACACCCCCGTTTTGCCCGCCTCTGAGCGGAAGCCGGGGTTGTTTTTGGAGCTGAAGGCCGTGGCCGGCAAAACCCGGCTGCCGGATCCCGGATAGGCATGGGTAAACACCGCCGGACGGGTCTCCGTGAACAGGGCAGCCAGATCTCCTGTCAGGGCCTCGCCGGGGCGGCGCCGGCTTTGGCGGAGCAGGAGGTCGGCCAAGGCCCCCCGGATCACGCTGCCGGGAATGAAGTCCTGGGCCTCGCTGATGGAGCCGCCCGGCTTTTGCCGACCGATGGCCAGGGGAGACTCGGCAGTGAGCGTGAGTTCAATGGCCTCCATCAGCTCCCTCCTCCGGCCAAAAAGGCCCAATCTGCATCATTGGGCTGCAGGGCAGCTAGAGACTGGGGATCCCAGTGCAACCAACCCAAGCCTGCAGATTTGCTGCCCCCCAGCGCCCCAATGTGGTGCAGGGCCGCCCGCAGCAGGGCCTTGCCCCAGGGAGGGCAGTCGGGCAAAAGCTGCAGGGATCCGGAGAAGATCAGCTCGGCTGCCGGCGAGGTCTCGATGAGGTAGAGCCGCTGATCCTCGGCGGTGCGGCGGCGGCGGTTGAGGGTGACTCCTGGGCGGAGGGCCGCTTCCAGCGCCGTCGGCGGCACCTCACAGACAAGATCCTCTACCCACAGGCGGGAAGGCAGGGCCGGATTGCCGAAGATCTGGCAGACCAGGCAATGGGATCCGGCGTAGCCCTCGACCTGGTATTCAGGACGGTCGAAGTGGCCGTCGCTCCCCTCCCGCTTGGGACACATGCGATCGGGGTCGGGGGAGCGGCAAATGGCCCAGCCGAGGCCGCGGGCCAGCTTTTCGCACTCGTGGCGCAGCCTTCCCTTCAACTGGGAGCCGGGGATGAGCAGCCTGCCGTAGGCATCCTTGAGCAGGGGCTTGTCCGCCAGGGAGCCGCTGGAGCCGCCGGATCCCACCGCCAGGGCCGAGGCGAGGGTGGCCTTCAAAGGGATAGAGGTGCTCGTTTGGGGCAGCTCTGCCAGCCGAACCATCACTTCACCTCCACAGGAACGGGCCGGCCCTCGACCTGGGGCTGTTTTTGCACAAAAGCGTACAGATCCACCAAATCCCGCCAGATGGTCTCGTAGGTGGGTTCCCCCTCCGCCGCCACGTACATCCAGGGGGGGAGGTGGCCGTCGTTGGTTTTGGCCTTGCACCAGGTGCGTTCAAAGGCCTCGATCAGCGGCTGCCCTTTTTGGCCCAGCCGGGTGCGGAAGTAGAGATAGTTGAGGGTGGCGGTGCGCTTGCCTTTTTCCAAAAAGCTGCGGATTTGGTAGAGCTGGGAGCGGGGAAAATCCGCCGCCTGCAAAGCTTGCACCGTTCTCAGCAGCCCGCGGATCTCCGGGACGGTGTAGGGGCCGGCGTAGAGCTTGAGGAGGTGGCCGTTCTGGCGGATCTCCAGGGCCTGCTGGCGAAAATCCTGGATGCTGGAGGCGATCAAAGTCACCGATTTCAAAGAGAGAAAGTCGATGGTGGCCACCGAGAAGTCTTGGTCGCGGGGCTTCAGCTTTTTGGCGCGGCTTTTGGCAGATTTCAACAGTTGTTCGGTCAGCCTTTCGGCATAGTAGATGGGGGTGTCTTCCGAGGCAAACAGCACGCCTGCCGAGGTGGAGAGCCGACAGAGCTGGTCTGGGCTGTCGGCCGGGTAGCGGTGCGGCACCTGGCCGAGGGAGCGAGCGGCGTAGGTGGCCGATTTGGCCAGCAGGATCTGCTCGAATTGCTCGCAAAAGGTGGCGGCGATCTCCAGAGCCTTGTGGGCCGGCACCACCATCAGCACATCGTCCCCGCCGATGGTCAGGATCTCGAAGGGGTGGATCCACTCGCCGTTGCGGTCTCTGCCGGTTTCTGGATCCGGCGGCAGGCCCCGCAGCCGGTGCGCCTGCAGGTGCTGGGCAAGGGCGCGGTAAACGGCTTGTTCCGTGGCCTCGGAAACGTCGTGGCTAAATTGCCGGTAGGCCTCTGGGGTTTGGATCTGCTGCACGTAGCCGCCCATATTGTTGCCGTCGGCGTAGAGGTAGGCCACAAAGCCCTGGCTGGCGTTGGCCACTTCCCGCAGCGATTGCGCCTCGCCGGGGCCGGATCCCCTGTAGGGCTGCAAATAGCGCTCCCGGTAGGGCTCGCCGGCGGGAGAGTCGAGGAAGCGGGCAAATCGCGTTACCCAGCTTTCCACAAAGCCGGGATCCCAATTGGGGAATTTGCGGAACCACCCCTGCTGGCCTGTCTCCAGGCGCTTGGCCTGGCGGCCCACCAGCGCTTTGCGGGCCGTGGCCTCCGAGAGCCAGGGCTGACCTGGCAGGTCGGCTTTGGCCAGGGCCGGGCGGCGGTCGGTGCTGTCGCGGCGCAGGTAGGGGTGGGTTTCAAAAAAGGTAGGATGGGCGCGGCTGGGACGGCCGGGATCCGGATTGCCGTTGCGGCGGTGCTGGAAGCGGGCAGCCAGGTGGCCCACCAGCTCGTTGAAACTTTTGCGGGCCTGGAAGCTGGCTTCGCTGCCATCTCCGAAGTAGGCCCTCACCAGGGGGTGGGCCTGGTGTTGGGCCAACCAGTCCAGCCAGGGGGTGCGTTCGATGGGATCCCGCAGCAGGCCGTAGCGCAGCTCCAGCAGCCGAAAGGCGGATCCCACAGCACAGGCGTTGGCGGTGAGGGTTTCTTCGGTGTAGCGGCGCTCGATGGCCTCGCAGAGGTCGTCCACATAGGCCGCCGGACAGAAGGCCAAGAGGTTGCCGCCGGTGGAGTAGATGAGGAGCTCCGGAATGAGAGCCTGCGCCAAAGCCGGGTAGTGCTGCTGCAGCCAGGGCCGGATCCGCCGGTTCACGTAGTCCCTTAGCTCTGCTTGAGACTCCTCCCCCAAGGCTTCCCACCCCAAGTAGGTTTGCTCAGGATCCCCGAAGAAGGCGGGCAGATCCACCAGGTTAATGCGATCCAACAGGGCCGAGGCGCCGCGGATTTCCGGCAGTTTGGCGGACTCGAAAACGTAGCCCTTGATCTTGGTGGCCCCCCCGTAAACCAAGCCGATGCGGGTGGTCTGCCGCCACAGCTCCGGATAGCGCGATTGCAGCTCTGCCAAGGTTTTGGGAAAGGTTGTGGCCGCCACGCTCTCCTGAAATTGGCGCACCTGCGCCCAAAGAGGGTGCAGCGCTTCCGGGATCCCGGCTGCGTCGTCGGTGCGGATGGCTGCGCACATCTGCTGCAGAATCGGCAAGGGAAATTGGGGATCCCGCCCTTCTCCCCAAGCCAGGCACCAGGCCAAGGCGATGGGCACGGGGGAGGTAGAGGAGGTAGCGGTCATGGACAACACCTGGCAAAAAAAATCCGAACCCGACTTTTGACTGGGGCGATCCTTGAACTTCACAAATCCTTCATAAAAACCAAAGGCGCTTCAAAAAGACGGCGTCGGCCATAGCAGCCACGCGGGCAGAGAATCGCAGCCGACAGAGAGAGGTCACGGCAGTGACTGATGGTTGCATTTTGCTACTCCAGACTGGGAGACAGTATAGGCCGATTTAGATCCATTGCCAACAGATTCAAGACTTTTTTCGGTTGGCCCAGCCAGCGATTTAAAGGTAAAGCAAATTGGAAGGGATCCCTTCTCAAATCCTCTCAAAGGAAAAGTGGCTCTGGGTTGATTTTGGATAGGGGCTGCTATTGACTGGGGATGAGCAAAAATTGGCTGGGCCTATGCTGACCAAGTTGAGTTTTTCAGAGCCACCCATCGCCGGAGCAGAAAGCGGCAAGTGGCCGGCGGGATCCGAGCTGGTGGGGATCACCCTGGAAGTGCAGGCCCCTCAGCCTTACCTACTGGATCCCCACTACGCTAAAGGGCTGCACGCCTGGTTTTTGGGCGAGGTGCAGCAGATGGATCCGCAGCTATCTGCCTATTTGCACGACGGAGAATCGGAAAAACCCTTCACACTCTCCCGGCTGATGGGGCCCTTCCGCGAGCAGAGTGGGCGACTGCTGATCCCGCCCCAGATCCCCTTCCGCTGGTCGATCACCGCCCTCAACCCCCAAGTGGTGGAGTGGCTGCGGGAATGGTGCCGACGGCTGCCCCCCTGGCTGGAGTTGCGCGGATCCCCGCTGCAAATCCTGGGATGGAAGATCTCGATCCCCCCGCGCACCTACCGTCAACTGCTGGAGCGGCCCCTTGTCCATCGCTCCTGGAGCCTCTCTTTCATCTCGCCCACCAGCTTTCGCCACCGCGGCCACCATTTGCCGCTGCCGGTGCCTCGCAACCTGTTCCACAGCTATTTGCGCCGTTGGAACGATTTTTCCGGCCTGCCCATCGAGGTAGAACCTTTTCTGGATTGGGTGGATGGGGAAGTGGTCATCCAGCGGCACCGGCTGGAATCGGTTAAAACCACCGCCGGGCGCCAGGGATCCGTGACGGGCTTCGTTGGCTGTGTACAGTTGGCGGTTTCCTCGCGCGCGTCTGAACTGTTGCAGCAGCAGCTCCAGGCCCTGATCCACTTCGCCCCCTACTGCGGCACCGGCCACAAAACCCCCTTTGGGCTGGGGCAAACCCGCCTCGGTTGGCTGGCCGAAGAGCTGCCCGCCACCCCCGTCCTTTGCCGGGAAGAGCAACTGGCCCGGCGCATCGAGGAGCTGAGCGCCCTCTTCCTCAGTCAGCGGCAGCGACAAGGGGGATCCCGCGCCGAAAAGACGGCCCAACTTTGGGCAACAATCTTGGCCCGACGAGAGCTAGGAGAGAGCTTGCAGCAGATTGCCGCCGACCTGGAGATGCCCTACGAGACGGTGAAGACCTATGTCAAACTGGCCCGGCGAGCCCTTCATTCTGCACCCGACACGATGGATCCCTCATCTGCTCGATAAGGATCCCGCCTAGAAGTCGGAAAAAGCCGTAAGCCCTGAGACTGTCTTTGCCCAAGGTGCCTAGTTTCCGTCCCCTTGCGGGGAAAAGGTAGGGATCAACACTGGCACCGAGCTTCTGGAGTGCTCCAGCTTTGGCGAGTTTCCGTCCCCTTGCGGGGAAAAGGTAGGGATCAACTTGAACTCTTCCTTCCACCCTCGGGAATTATCTCGAGGTTTCCGTCCCCTTGCGGGGAAAAGGTAGGGATCAACGCCGGTTTAGTCGACGGCAAGAGCTACGTCCTCACGGCGTTTCCGTCCCCTTGCGGGGAAAAGGTAGGGATCAACCCCCTGATATTAAGGTGCACACTACACGGGGCAAAGGAGCGGTTTCCGTCCCCTTGCGGGGAAAAGGTAGGGATCAACGTCAGCTCTCTCCAGAAGATCGAAAAGAGCAGCTACTGTTTCCGTCCCCTTGCGGGGAAAAGGTAGGGATCAACAAACAACTATTTCCGTTGCTTCGCCAAAACCGCCGAAGGTTTCCGTCCCCTTGCGGGGAAAAGGTAGGGATCAACCTGGGACGCTCTCCTGGCCACCTACAAGGATCCGGCAGCCGGTTTCCGTCCCCTTGCGGGGAAAAGGTAGGGATCAACTGGACTTCCTGCAAAGCGCCAGGGTCGTCTTGCCCGAGTTTCCGTCCCCTTGCGGGGAAAAGGTAGGGATCAACAGTGGTGGTATTGGCCGAGGGGCTAAAGCCTCTCGGGTTTCCGTCCCCTTGCGGGGAAAAGGTAGGGATCAACGCCGGGGAGCTGAGGGAGTGTTTACGTTTTCTCCTGGTTGTGTTTCCGTCCCCTTGCGGGGAAAAGGTAGGGATCAACAACGCTGGACTCGGGTTGGGTTCATCCCCGAACGGCCCGTGTTTCCGTCCCCTTGCGGGGAAAAGGTAGGGATCAACTCGACATCACGGTCAACGACCGTGAGGTCACCCATAAACTGTTTCCATCCCCTTGCGGGGAAAAGGTAGGGATCAACGCTGGGCAGGCAATATCCACGGTAAAGGGAGGTACAGGATGGTTTCCGTCCCCTTGCGGGGAAAAGGTAGGGATCAACCTACAGAAGTTGTCAATGCAGACTTGGCATCCCTAACGGGGTTTCCGTCCCCTTGCGGGGAAAAGGTAGGGATCAACCGCTCCTTGGTTTCAAGGGGCGCGTTGTCGAGGAGAGGTTTCCGTCCCCTTGCGGGGAAAAGGTAGGGATCAACCCTTCCGGGACGAGGACGGGGTCTTACGTTACGTCCACGGTTTCCGTCCCCTTGCGGGGAAAAGGTAGGGATCAACCTGGCTGCGTTCGGCGCTGAAGGGGGATCCGCCGGACGTTTCCGTCCCCTTGCGGGGAAAAGGTAGGGATCAACATCAACCATCAGTGTTGAAGTAATTTGGCTATAGCCAAAGTTTCCGTCCCCTTGCGGGGAAAAGGTAGGGATCAACCCGAAGTGGATCAACTTGTCGGTGCGATCCCCCGGGTTTCCGTCCCCTTGCGGGGAAAAGGTAGGGATCAACCCTGTACAACATCTACGAGACGCTCCTTGGCGGCCTGTGTTTCCGTCCCCTTGCGGGGAAAAGGTAGGGATCAACTCGGACATCGCCACTCCGTCTTCCACCGCCGCCCGCAGGTTTCCGTCCCCTTGCGGGGAAAAGGTAGGGATCAACTGCCGAGGGGTTTGCGAGCGACGTGCTCGAGGTCGAGCTCGGTTTCCGTCCCCTTGCGGGGAAAAGGTAGGGATCAACCAACGGGTTCCGTCTGTGGTGATCCTGCAGACGGAGCGCGGTTTCCGTCCCCTTGCGGGGAAAAGGTAGGGATCAACCTCGAGCTTGAGCAGTTTCATCCCCAACTTTAGTTCGTTCAGTTTCCGTCCCCTTGCGGGGAAAAGGTAGGGATCAACGCTGTGGGGGTCCGACAACAGGTGCAGATAGGCCAGGCGGTGTTTCCGTCCCCTTGCGGGGAAAAGGTAGGGATCAACCGGGCGGGCGCAGCCTTTTGGCTGCCGTTGTGTACCGTTTCCGTCCCCTTGCGGGGAAAAGGTAGGGATCAACCTTCCTGCTTACCCTGCTTGCGGTAAGACTTGCGAAGCGTTTCCGTCCCCTTGCGGGGAAAAGGTAGGGATCAACCGTCCCCGAGGACGTCGTTGATAAGTTGCGGAAGGAATGGGGTTTCCGTCCCCTTGCGGGGAAAAGGTAGGGATCAACGGCAGACGGCACCTTCGCGCCTGGGAACCCCCTGGAGTTTCCGTCCCCTTGCGGGGAAAAGGTAGGGATCAACGTCGTTTTGCGACCGGGGGTTTGCTATGCCATTCAAAGTTTCCGTCCCCTTGCGGGGAAAAGGTAGGGATCAACGGGAAGCGTTTGTGGCGTTTGGCCCCATCCCGAACGCCAACGTTTCCGTCCCCTTGCGGGGAAAAGGTAGGGATCAACCCTACCCCCGGAAAAGCTCGAACTCATGCGGTTTTCAAGGTGCGTTTGCGAGGGAGTACGGAGACTTCCCGACACAGATATTAACATCGCCTTGGCAAATAAGCGCAAGTCGGAGAATTCGCTCTTTTAGGGGCATTATGCTACATTTTCGCGCCAACCCCTGCAAAAGCTATTAGATCCCTCTTAAAAACTGGCGCCGGCAAAGAAAAGCTAGCAATGGCTCGCCCCGACGGATCGCGCACAAAACTTTACAATTTTGGCTGAGCTGAGAACCTCAAAAAATGAGGTAGTCCGGCGGCTCGTAGGGGGGAGGCCCCCCGAAGACCTTGGTGCGTTGTTTGGCGCTGGCATCCAGAGGGTAGGCCCGCAGGCTATCTTCCTGGAGGTTGAGCAGAGGCAGCCACGACTTTTCCAGCTTCTCTTCCAGCTCGGCAGTGTCCAGGGGGCATTCAAAAACGGAGCGTTGCACTCGCTGGCAGCACTGCTCCAGGCACTTGGCCAACTGGTGTCGGCGCTTATCGTCCACCACGTCGTAGCAAACCAACCACAGCATCAGCGCAGCTCCATTGCTTCGTACTCCAGGTTGCCGCTCACCAGGCAACGGCCCAGCCAGCGGGCTTGCTCCAGCACAATTTGGCTCAGGGCTAGGCGACGCGACTGGGGAGGATAGAGCAACGGCTGGCGGAAGCGGCGCTCCAGCTCACCCAAAAACAGCTTTTTGGCCAGGGATCCCAGCCATACGCCTGTCCCATCCGGCGACGGCTCGAAATCTTCCGGGGTGAGCAGGCCAGCCTTGATGAGCTGGATTACGGCCCAATCCACTACCAAGGGCCGAAACTCTTCCATCAGATCCAGCACTAGGCTGGGGCGATAGGGCAAATTGGTGTGGAAAAAGCCCAGGTAGGGATCCAAGCCGGCCATGACGGCTGCCGAGAACACCCGTGCCAGCAGCACCCCGTAGCCCCAACTGAGGAGCGCGTTAATCGGGTCGAGGGGCGGCTGGCGGTTGCGGCCTCTGAAGTTCCACTCGGGCGAGAAGCAGTGCTGGAGAGCTTGGTAATAGATGCGGGCACAATGGCCCTCCAGACCCATCAGGGCTTCCCGCTCTGGGCAAGTGGCGGCGCGATCCAACTATCGTTTCCACGCCGCGATCCAGCAGTTGGGCCAGAGCGGCGGCGGTCAACTGGATCCCGGGCAGTACCACCACTAGCTCTAGTTCGGCCAGGCGGCAAAGCTGCTCTTGGCCGCGGCGCCGAATGAGCAAGCTTTGGTTCTGGCAGTGAACCACGGTACCCGGCTCGGTTAAATAGAGGGTGGTCATGGGCAGGCGGGTTTGGCGAGGGCCAACTCGGGCCGGTAAAACCCCAGCTCTGCCTGCGCTTCTTGGGCCATCTGTTCCCGGTAGGCCAGAGGGGCAATCACTTCGCCGTTGGGCCGCCAATCCCGCAGGCGCATGGTGAAGTTGGTGTCTCCCACCCGCACATAGGCGCGGAAGTAGCGGTCGCTGGCCGGCCTCTGCCGAAGAATGTGCAGGATCTTTTCCCGTTCCCCCGCATCGGCTACCTCCCGCCGTACCAAAGCCGGGATCCGCTCGTAGTCAATGGGTTGGAAGGTGGGGTGGCGCACCGTGTTGTCCACGTAGCGGCGGGCAAACTCCGGCGCAAAGCGCAAAATCAAGAGCGCCTTGGGCAGATAGAAATCAGATCCCCAGGCCTCTTCCCAGGCCGCTTGCACCGCTTCGGGGGTGGGCAGGTTCCCCTGCTTCTGGCGGGCCAAGAGTTCCGGCGGCACCGCAGGGTCAGACCAGGGCACCACCGTCAGGCGAGGCGAGCGAATGCGATCCAGGCGAAAGTTGTGCCAGCCCAGGGATCCGGCAGCCTGCGGGAGCTGACCAAAGGCCGCCAAATACTTGGCGCGGCGGGCATAAAACAGGCAAACCGGGTAGGTGAAAACCCTTTGGATCCGGTGCTGGCGGGTTTCATAATCAAAGCGGATCAGCCCTGCCGCCGGTTTTGTCCAGAAGGCCTCTAGCTGGTTTTGGTATTCGTCCACCCGCTCCTGCTGTTCGGCGGAGAGGATGTATTCAAACCAGACAAACAGCCGCCGCTGCCGGTGTTGATGACCTCTCCAGATATCGTCCAGCAACACCTGCACGTCGGGATGCACAAAGGCCACGTCGCTGAGGACGTGGTAGATCTGCTCAAGCTGGCCGCCCGACAACGTCAAGGCCGAGGCAGCCGTCGGCAAGGAGGGGCGATCCCCGGCGGCGCGGCAGCGAAAGTTATCTCTTCGCTTGGAGTTGGCCTCGATCGGCTGCAGCCAGCCCCGAGCGGCCAGGTAGTCCAGCTCTTTGCGCAGGGTGCGGTGGGTCTTGAAAAAGGGCCGGCTAGCCAGCAGCGTCTCCAGATGGGGAACTTCGGCCTTCAAGGCAGCCACCAGGTCGGGATCCTTTAGCCAAAAGCTCAGGGGCTTCTGGCAAATGCAGCCGGGATCTGGGCAGGAGATCCCGTGGGGCAAATCCTGCTTGGGGTGGTGGGGCGAGAAGAGACGATCCCGAAGGTGGGTGTAGCCAAAGGTCTCTGGCAGATCCGGCCAACGGTTTTCGCCATAGAGGCACTGGAGCAGCACCCACAGACGCACCGCCCGCTCCAGGCGCTCTGGCAACTGTCCGCCCGCCAGCCAGCGCAATACTTCTGCCGTCAAAGGCAACTCCCCTCCGTTCATCTCCCCCCTCCAGGGCAAGGCACAGACCAAGGTCGGATCCCTTCGCCCCTACTCTGCCAACAATTGGAAGCTCCCGATTCCAATCTTTTCCATACTGGAGCCAGTCTGTTGTCGTTCCGTCCCCATTGCTATGGCTGCTGTAGCACTGCAGTTGCGGTCTGGCTATCTGGCCCATTGGCCGCAGAAACCCCATCTTGGCGGGCTATCGTTTCAGGTGATTGAAATCGAGCTGACCCGACCGGATCGGCTGGTTTTCCCGGAAGACCTGGCCCAACTGCGCCTGCCTCCTGGGATCGACCCCCGCTTGGGAGTGGTGCTGAGCGGGCGCGCCCCCATTTGGCTCTACGGCTGGTTGGTGCACGAGTGCCATTTCACCCGCTGGGTGGCCTGCTACGACCCGCGACTGGGGGCAGTGGTGGTCTCCAGCCACAGCCCAGAGGTGCAGGTGGGCGAGATCATCCCCTGGGTGCAGGGCAGGCCAGGCTCAGAATTGGCGGCGGCAGTGATGGTGGTGGGCCCTCCGGATAGCGGTAAAAGCCGCCTGGCCCGCGCTCTTTTCGAGGCCCTGCTGCCCCAGGATCCCAACGTTTATCTGCAGCGGGCCCACTGGGATGGGGAAGGAAATTGGACGTTGGATCTGCCGCCGGAAGAAGCCAAAATCCTCAAGCACCGCTACCGGGGACGTTTGACCCCTGAATTTTTCAGCTTCCACGCCCAGGCCATCCTCGCCCTGCGCCAACAAAAAAGCCTGGTGATCGTGGATGTGGGCGGCAAGGTGGATCCCCACAAGCAGCCGATCCTGGAAGCCTGCTCCCATTACCTCTTGGTCAGCCGGGATCCGGCGGCCATTCCCCTCTGGCATGAGTTTTGTCGGGATCGGGGCAACCTGCGGTGTGTGGCCGTCCTGCACACGGGCCCCTGCCCGGAAGATCTGCCCAGGGATCCCAACCAACTGGAGCTGTGCTGGGATCCCGGCTCTCCACTTCCTGCTGAGCTGCTGCAGGCCGTGCGCAGCTTGGTCGGCTCAGCAGGATAAGGGCAGGAGTTCCAGCTGGGGTTTGCAGCTCTTAGTTAGCCGCTTCAGGGTTGGCCTCACGACCGTAGAGGTAGCTGAGGACAGAGTTGCGCAGGCGATAGTACTGTGGATCCTCCAAAATTCGCTCGCGGTCGCGAGGACGCGGGAAGGGAATAGGGATGATTTGCCCGATGGTGGCCGCAGGGCCATTGGTCATCAAGACCAAACGGTCGGCCAAAAACAGTGCCTCGTCAATGTCATGGGTAATCATCAAAACTGTACAGCGATGTTCCTCCCAAATGCGCAGCAGCTCCTCCTGAAGTTCTTCTTTGGTGATGGCATCCAAAGCCCCAAAGGGTTCATCCAAAATCAGCACTGCTGGGCGAATTGCCAAGGCACGGGCAATGGCCACCCGCTGTTTCATCCCTCCGGAAATTTGCGGGGGATATTTCTGGGCTGCTTCCCCCAGCCCCACCAGATTCAGGTGTTCTTCTACAATTTGATGCTTTTCTGACTGGCTCTTTTGGGGAAACACCGCCTGAACAGCCAAGTAAACATTTTCATAAACTGTGAGCCAGGGCAACAAGGCATACCCTTGAAACACCACCATGCGATCTGGCCCAGGAGCTGTAATCGGCTGGCCTTTGAGCTTTACCGAGCCGCTGGTGGGCTGGGTAAAGCCAGAAACCATATTCAGCAGGGTGGTTTTGCCACAGCCAGAATGCCCAACGATGCAAACAAATTCTCCTTCACAGACGCTGAGGTTGATATCGCGCAATACGGGATACTCCCCCTTAGGAGTTGGGTAAGTCTTGCTGACATTCTCAAGGGTTAAGTAGGGTTCTGCGGCTGTGGCTGCTGGGGTAGAGGTTGTCAAGAGGGCAGTCATCGTGGGGTGCTCCAATTCATCGTTTTCTCACAACTGGGAACGTGCTTTTGCCAAGGAGATCTCTAGAGCAACACGGGACGACGATCCAAAGCAACCTCGGCCACGTAGATGTCGTGCTTAATTGCCAGACTGTTGAGGTAAGCCAAGGGATCCTCACCATTAAAAGGGATCCCGTCGAACAATTGAATGGGCTGCCGTTGGTAAGACACATCCAGCCCCAGCTCGCGGGCCGCCGTACTGAAGACTCCCACCTGACACACCCGCTCCACGATCTCTACCCAGTTGCGCGGGAAGGGCAGATCCCCCCAGCGGGCCATTTGCGTCATCATCCACAGATGCTCGGTGCGACTGGGACGGTTGCCGGCACCCAGAAAGAAGCGGTGGTGGGCATATTCCCGCATTGGCATGTCTAGGTCACAGAGCAGGCGCTGGGGATCCCCCAGGTGAATGTAGGAAGGATCAGTGCTCAGGTAGGCGCGGCGGCTGAGCAGCTCGCGAATCTCGTCGTGGTGGGCCGGATCTTCACAGTAGCGACAGGCTTCCAGCAACGCTTTCACCAGGGCAATGTGGGTGTTGGGATAGGCCCTGGCCCACTCTTCGCGCACCCCCAACACTTTGCCGGGGTGGCCCAGCCAAATCTCCAAATCTGTAGCCACCGTAAAGCCGCTGCCCTCCAGGGCGGCCCGCAAGTTCCAAGGCTCTCCTACACAGTAGCCGTCGATGTTGCCGGCTGTTAGGTTGGCCACCATCTGGGCCGGGGGCAGGGTTTTCAGCACGACATCGTGATCCGGATGGATCCCACCGGCTGCCAGCCAATAGCGCAGCAGCAAGTTGTGCATGGAGCTGGGATGCACCACCCCAAAGGTCAGCCGACGGCTGGGGCTATCTAAGATGTAAGCCCTCAACTGGCTCAGCGTGTGGATCCCTTGCTCGTAGAAGCGCCTGTGCAGGGTAATGGCATTGCCGTTGCGGGTCAAGGTAAGGGCAGTCACCACCGGCTGAGGCGGATTGTCCCCGCCGCCTAGAGACATCCACACCGGCATGCCGGCGGGCATTTGGGCCGCATCCAAGTAACCTCCCTGGATGCCGTCTTGGATCCCTCGCCAACTGGTCTCCCGCACCAGATTGACTTCTTCCAGGCCGTGTTTGGCAAAAAACCCCTTTTCTTTGGCCACCGCCAGCGGGGCGCAGGCGGTCAGGGGCACAAAGCCAATCTCCAAGTTGATCTTTTCCAAACCGTGCCTGGCCACCACGGTGCTGCGGCGGGCCCGCCACTGCTTGATCCGTTTTTGCTGGTTCAAAAAGTAGATGATCTCGCTGCGATAGCTGTAGTAGCTGGGGTGATTGACCACCTCCAACCGGCGGCGGGGGCGGGGAATATCGATGGTTAAAATATTGCCAATTCGGGATCCCGGCCCGTTGGTCAGCATCACCACCCGATCCGAGAGCAGGACGGCTTCATCCACATCGTGGGTAACCATAAGGGTAGTCACGTGATGTTCTTCGCAGATGCGCATCAACTGCTCCTGCAAATTCCCCCGTGTAAGGGCATCCAAAGCGCCAAAGGGCTCGTCCAACAACAACACCTTGGGCCTTACCGCCAAAGCGCGAGCGATGGCTACCCGCTGCTTCATGCCCCCTGAGAGTTGCGCTGGGAACTTATCCGCCGCCTGCCGCAAACCAACCAGATCGATATGTTCTTCGACAATCTGCTGACGCTCTGCTGAGGAGTAGTTTTTCAGCACAGCGTCTACGGCCAGGGCAATGTTTTGCCGAACCGTTAGCCAAGGCAAAAGGGAGTAATTCTGAAACACCACCATGCGATCGGGGCCGGGAACGGTGATGGTGTGTCCATCCAAAGCCACGATCCCTCCGGTAGGTAAAGACAACCCCGCCACCATGTTCAACAGGGTGGACTTGCCGCAGCCGGAGTGGCCGATTAAGGAGACAAACTCCCCGCGGTGAATTTGGAGATCGATCCCTTGGAGAGCAAGATATTCTTGGCCCCCAGGCAGACCAAACGCTTTTTCCACTTGCTCTACACTGACCAGTACAGACACAGAAGACCTCCCCACCTGTAGATACTCTCAATTTGCTCGGCAACTCGGATCCCAGACCTCAATTCTACTCTTTTTGAAGAGCGGATTGGAGCAAACACTCAAAGACAATGGAAGAGGGATCCCAACTCAATTGGATGGACATGCAGTGAAAAGATCTGCAAACGGGGCTAGCGATTGGCTATTTTGTTTTGCAGGGCAGCCACCAGCCGATCCAAAAGCAAGCCCACCGCCCCAATGTAGATGACAGCAACGATGATCTCAGTTACATAATTCTGCTGGTAGGCATCCCAGATAAAAAAGCCGATCCCTGGCACGCCAGACATGACAATTTCTGCAGCAATAATCGCCAGCCAGGAGAGGCCGATGCCAACCCGCAAACCTGTGAACATGTAGGGCAAAGCAGAGGGCAACAGCACCTTAAAAAAGAAGTCTATCTTGGAAAGCCTCAGCACTCTAGAAACGTTGATGTAGTCTTCCGGGATCTGCCTCACCCCCACCGCCGTGTTGATCAAAATGGGCCAGATCGAGGTGATGAAAATAACAAACAGGGCAGCCGGCTCATTGCGCTGCAAAGCCGCCAAGGAGATGGGCACCCAGGCCAAGGGAGCCACCATGCGCAAAAATTGGAAGAGGGGATCCAAAGCGCGGTTGATCCACACGCTGCTGCCCACCAAGATCCCCAGGGCAATGCCCACCAAGGCAGCGCTGCAGTAGCCGATGGCAACCCTTTGCAGGCTGGCCAAAGTTTGCCACAGCAGCCCTTGGTCGAGGTCGCTGTTGCGATACAGAGGATGCAGGATTAGATAACGGCTGCGCTCATCCATCCAAATATCCCATGGCCCCGGCAGCCGGATCAGGTTGGCGCTGGACAAAAGTTGCCAGATCAACAAAAATCCCGCAATGCCAACCACGGGAGGGAGGATCTGATCCCGATACTTGGCAAAGTCAAACTTGGCCGTCGAAGACTTTGCCGGAGAAGAAAGTGTCGTCGTCATGGCTCCTAGAGAGGATAGGGTTTTACACAGTTCTCCGTTGCTGCGCCCCCAGAACATCTCGACCGAGGGGTTCTACAGAGTGCTGGCAACAGAGCACGAGCTTGGATCAGACTTGCCTTTTCCTTGGACGGGCAAACACAAGGACTGCAAGCTCGACAAAACTCTCACAACAATCAGTAAAATCAGCGCCCCCATCGCTATCGAGAGGATAAGCTTGTCCCATTGGGGCTGAGCCGGTCTCTCGAAGCAGGGATCCCTGGAGTATTCCCGCGGAACGTGAAGTAGAGCTAACATAGCCGATCCTCAACATAGAATTCAAAGCTTTTCAAAAAGCGCAAGGCTGACAGTTTCTATCAACTCGATGTGAGCAGAAAGCTCGGCTCAGCTTTTTCTCACTCGATGGGATCCTGTAAATAGGGAGGATCCCTGTCTTGCGAGAAACACGTCTGTGGTGGCTGGAGTCAATACTAGGCCCTCTTGATTTTCAGGCTGTTCAAGTAGGCCTGGGGATCTTGAGGGTCAAACACCACCCCATCGAAGAAACGCTCCGTTCCTCGCGAAGTGTTGCTGGGAATGTTCTTCACCCCCAAAGCCTGGGCGGCCTCGCGCCAGAGATCTTCGCGGTTGACCTCATCCACCAGACGGCGGGCAGTATCCAGATCCTTGAGGAAGCGAGCGTGGAAGCCCCAACGCAGCGATTCCGTCAAGAACCACAGGTCATGGCTCTTGTAGGGATAGGAGACGCTGCCCCGCCCATCTTCCCAGTACAGGGGCCCGGCGCTGAAATCTTGAACAGCCGGCTTGCCGTCTCCCAATTCGTACTTGCCCTGAAAAGGAGGCGTGAGAACCTCGACCGGCACATTTAGATAAGCACGCCCCGAAAGGATGCGCACCAGCTCTTCACGGTTGGCCGGATCGTCGCACCATTGCTGCGCTTCCATGACCGCCATCAAAGTGGCCTGCGTGGCCTTGGGGTTTTTCTCCACCCAGTCGGCGCGAATGGCCAAGTATTCTTCAGGGTGAAAAGGCCAAATCTGCTGGGTGAGGGCCGCCATGAAGCCGATTTTATCGGCCACAATCCGGTAGGGCCAGGGATCCCCGGTGCTAAAAGCATCCATGGTGCCATTGCGCATCCCCTGCACCGTCTCGGCAGAGGGCACCGCCAACAGGTCGATGTCTTGATCCGGATCTATCCCCCCAGCAGCCAGCCAGTAGCGGATCCAAAAATCTTGATTGACGTTGGGGAAGGTATGGGCGGCCTTGAATTTGCGTCCGTTGCTGGCGCTGAAATTTTTGATGTAGTCTGCGGCTCCGGAAACATCCAGCCCCAAGCCCTTGCCCGCATGCATTCCGGCAATGGCAATCCCGTTGCCTTGGGTGATCAACTGGCACAGAACCGCCATGCGCACCGGCTGGTTGTTGGTGATGGCGCCGATGTGGATCATATGGGGCATCGGCATCTGCCACTGGCCGCCGTCAATGCCCCCACCCGCCGAGCCGATCACCACGTTGTCGCGGGCTGCCGGCCAACTGGCCTGCTTCAACACCTCTACGCCGGTCATGCCGTGCTTGGCGAAAAAGCCCTTCTCCTTGGCGATGATCAGAGGGGCAGATTCCACAATCGGAATAAAACCCAGCCTGAGGTTGGGGGTTTCCGGGCCGCTGGCTTGAGCAACCCAGTAGCCCGTACTGGCCCGTGCTAGGCTGCCACTCACAAGCCCACCCACTGTGGCTGCACCCGCGGACAACAAAAAGCTGCGACGTGATGTCATGATCACCTCATCTTTGACAGAATATGTGAGCGCCAAGAAAAACCTTTCCAGTTCAAGCCGCTAGACCGACGGATTCCCCTCGTAAAGAAATCCTTAAATCTCAGCTTGGTTGATATCCTAAAAGCAGACAGGCATAGAAACAATACAATTATTCTTTTGGTATCTATAGATTTTTCCCTATCTTTTGGCGATTCTCGAAGGAGTTGCTCTCCGGTGGCAGAGGGCTTTAAGCAAAACGGCTCAACGGATGGGGGATCCCTGCCCCATGCCGGCTATCACTGGGACGGTTGTGCCGAGCCGTTTTTTGAAGGTTGGTACAGCCGTGTCACCTTGCCCGGGGATCCGCCCCTCAGCTTTGCCTTCATGTACGCCATCGATCCCAGGCGAGGAGGCATGGCGCAGGTGTTGGGGCCGGACGAGGAGCTGCAGTGGCGCACCTTCCCCAACCCGCAGCGCTTCTGGGCCAGTTGGCGGCATCTGGCCTTGGGGCACTCCGGCGGGCCAGGCGAGAGCTGGCGAGGGCTGCAGGAGCCCCTCACCTTTTTCCAGCGCACCGCCAGCGGCTACCAATACAGCGCCCACCTCAACCAAGGGATCCTGCCAGATCCCACCCGGGCCGAGCCGGTTCGCTGGCTCTATCGCATCCAACCCTGCTGCGCCTATGGGATCCCGCCGCGGGCCACCATGGGAGCCTGGTCTTATCTGCCCATCTTTGAGCCGGGCTGGCAGATCCTGATGAGCCACGGCCTGGCCAGCGGCTGGGTGGAGTGGCGGGGCAGGCGCTACGCATTCGAGCAGGCCCCCGCCTACGCCGAAAAAAACTGGGGGCAGAGCTTCCCTCGTCGCTGGTTTTGGATCCAGTGCAACGCCTTTCCCGACCATCCCGGCCTCAGCCTCACCTGCGCCGGAGCCGAGCGACAGGTGCTCACCCGCCCCGAAGAAGTCGCCTTAATCAGCTTGCATGGGTGGGGATCCCAGCCTTTTTTGGAATGGCGGCCCGGCCAAGCGCGGCTAAGCTGGCAGGTAGATCCCTGGGGATCCTGGCAGGTGCGCGGTGAGGGATCCCACTGGTGCATCCAAGTAGAAGGTCATACACGGCAGCCTGGGCAAACCGTCTTCACCCCTGGCCCGCAAGAGATGCGGCGCAACTGCCGCGACACCTTGGCCGGCCATCTACAAGCCCGCCTGTGGCGGCGCAACGGCCAAGTCTGGATCCAGGTGCTCACGGCCAGCAGCTCCCAAGCCGGCCTCGAGGTGGGGGGAGAAGTTCTGCGCTCCTGGCCAGGGCATTGTTGAACCTTGGCGGATATCTACACCCCCCTTGGACTTTCCCAAAAACGCTCTTGTGCTAGAATACCTAAGCCACACTGATAGGCGTCCATCTCTGAAGAGGAGAGACAGGTCTTCAACCGTGGCTGTTTTGCTTTTCCTGTAGGTAGATAGCTTGCGCCTGTAGCTCAGTGGACTAGAGCACGTGGCTACGGACCACGGTGTCGGGAGTTCAAATCTCTCCAGGCGCGTCACGATCCCAGATGATTTTTCGTCTGGGGTATTTACCCTACCTTAGTTGGCCTGAATCCTGTGTTAGGATTAGGCCTATCAAGTCCGCCTTGATGCAGGCGTAGGGAGCCCGAGGATCATGTTTGAACGCTTTACAGAAAAAGCCATCAAGGTGATCATGCTGGCCCAGGAGGAGGCCAGACGGTTAGGTCACAATTTCGTTGGCACCGAGCAAATCTTGTTGGGGTTAATCGGCGAGGGCACTGGGGTCGCCGCCAAAGTTCTCAAGTCCATGGGAGTGAACTTGAAGGACGCCCGCATTGAAGTCGAGAAAATTATTGGCCGGGGATCCGGCTTTGTGGCTGTCGAGATCCCTTTCACTCCCCGCGCCAAGCGAGTGCTGGAGCTCTCCTTAGAGGAAGCTCGCCAGCTCGGCCACAACTACATCGGCACTGAGCACCTGCTCCTGGGCCTGATCCGCGAAGGGGAAGGGGTAGCCGCCCGCGTTCTGGAAAACCTGGGGGTGGATCTGTCCAAGGTGCGCACCCAGGTGATCCGCATGTTGGGCGAGACCGCCGAAGTGACGGCAGGGGGTGGGTCTTCCAGCCGCACCAAAACGCCAACCCTGGACGAATTCGGCTCCAACCTCACCCAATTGGCCCAAGAGGGCAAGCTGGATCCGGTGGTGGGTCGGACGCGGGAAATCGAGCGGGTGATCCAGATCTTGGGCCGCCGCACCAAGAACAACCCCGTCCTCATCGGCGAGCCGGGCGTCGGCAAGACCGCCATTGCCGAAGGTCTGGCCCAGCGCATTGTGCAGGGGGATGTGCCCGATATCTTGGCCGACAAGCGAGTGATCAGCTTGGATATCGGCCTGTTGGTGGCCGGCACCAAGTACCGCGGCGAGTTTGAGGAGCGCCTCAAGAAAATCATGGATGAGATCCGCAACGCCGGCAACATCATCCTAGTCATCGACGAGGTGCATACCCTCATCGGGGCCGGGGCTGCCGAAGGGGCCATCGATGCTGCCAACATTCTCAAGCCCGCCCTGGCCCGCGGCGAACTGCAGTGCATCGGCGCCACCACGCTGGATGAGTACCGCAAGCACATCGAGCGAGATGCCGCTCTGGAGCGTCGCTTCCAGCCGATTATGGTGGGCGAGCCGAGCGTTTCAGAGACGATCGAGATCCTGTTTGGTTTGCGGGAGCGCTACGAGCAACACCACAAGCTGAAGATCTCCGATGCGGCTTTGGATGCGGCGGCCAAGCTGGCCGACCAGTACATCTCCGACCGCTTCCTGCCGGACAAGGCCATCGACCTCATCGACGAGGCGGCTTCACGGGTGCGCCTGATCAACTCGCAACTGCCGCCGGCGGCGCGGGAGCTGGATCAGGAGCTGCGGCGGGTGCTCAAGGAGAAGGATGCCGCGGTGCGGGCCCAAGACTTCGACAGGGCCGGTGAGCTGCGGGATCGGGAGATGGAGATCAAGCAGCAGATCCGCGCCATTGCTGCTGCCAAGAAGGCTGAGGAAAGCAGCCGCGAGGAGATGCCGGAGGTCACCGAAGAGGACATCGCCCAGGTGGTGAGCGCCTGGACAGGGGTGCCGGTGGCCAAGCTGACCGAGAGCGAGTCGGAGAAGCTGCTGCACATGGAGGAAACCCTGCACCAGCGCATCATCGGCCAAGATGAGGCGGTGCGGGCCATTTCCCGTGCCATTCGTCGCGCTCGCGTGGGGCTGAAAAACCCCAACCGCCCCATCGCCAGCTTCATCTTCTCCGGCCCGACGGGGGTGGGCAAAACCGAGCTGACCAAGGCCCTGGCGGCCTACTTCTTCGGCTCCGAGTCGGCCATGATCCGCCTCGACATGTCGGAGTACATGGAGCGGCACACGGTCAGCAAGCTGATCGGATCCCCGCCCGGATATGTCGGCTACAACGAGGGGGGCCAGCTCACGGAAGCGGTGCGGCGCCGTCCCTACACGGTGGTGCTCTTCGACGAGATCGAGAAGGCCCACCCGGATGTGTTCAACCTGCTGCTGCAGATTCTGGAAGATGGCCGCCTGACCGACGCCAAGGGCCGCACGGTGGACTTCAAGAACACCCTGATCGTGATGACCTCTAACATCGGCTCGAAGGTCATCGAGAAGGGCGGCGGCAGCCTCGGCTTCGAGTTCAACACCAACGACGAAGATGCAAACTACAACCGCATCCGCAACCTGGTAAACGAAGAGCTGAAGCAGTACTTCCGGCCTGAGTTCCTCAATCGGGTGGACGAGATCATTGTCTTCCGGCAACTGACCAAGGACGAGGTGAAGCAGATTGCCGACATCCTGCTCAAGGAAGTGTTCGACCGCATGACGGAGAAGAAAATCCGCCTCACGGTCAGCGATCGCTTCAAAGACTTGGTGGTGGAGGAGGGCTACAACCCCAGCTATGGGGCGCGTCCGCTGCGCCGTGCTATTCAGCGCCTGTTGGAAGACATCTTGGCGGAAGAGATCTTGACTGGCCACGTCAAAGAGGGCTCGGAAGTCCTCATCGATGTGGACGAGGAGCGCAAGCCCAAGGTGCTGGTCACGCAGCCGGAGCGGGTTCTCTTGCCGCAGGGAGCGGAGTAAAGCTGCAGCGGGGCATCTGTGTCTCCCCTTCAGGTTCTGGTTGCTAGGAAGACAAGGGATCCGCTGCTGTTCTCGGATCCCTTGCTCTTATCCTTCGTCTGTGTTGCTGTTCTAGGCAGTTGTCTTTAGAGTCAAGGGATTGGCCGTAGGAGAACTTTGGCATGGTGCAATCGACCTACTACTACTATGGCGGCGCTCCGGTTCGGACTCCGCCTCCCGATTTGGCCTCGCTGCTGTTGCAGGAGCGCATTGTCTACCTGGGCCTGCCCCTAGCAGAGGAGTCGAATGCCAACGTCACCAAGCTGATTGTGGAACAACTGCTGTATTTGCAGTACGAGGATCGGGAAAAGCCGATCAAGATGTACATCAACTCGACGGGCACCTACAGCTACGACACGGCAGCGTTTGCCATTTTGGATACGATGAACTACATCAAGCCGCCGGTGCATACCATCTGCATCGGCAATGCCATCGGTATGGCAGCCATGTTGTTGGCGGCGGGCGCCAAAGGGTTCCGGGCCAGCTTGCCCAATGCCACGATCGTGCTGCATCAGCCCTACGGTGGCACTCGCGGACAGGCCAGCGATATTGAAATTCGCACCCGCGAGATCTTGACCCTGCGCAACATGATGCTGGAGGAATTATCTCGCAGCACGGGCCAGCCTCTGGAGCGCATCAAGAAGGACACGGAGCGGCTGTTTTTCATGACTCCGGAAGAGGCCAAAGCCTACGGCCTCATCGACCAGGTGTTGACCAGCTCCAAAGTCTTGCCGAAGTTGGCAACAGCCAAAAATTAAAACAGAGGGCTCCGTCGATGGTTCAAGTCCCTGCACAGCCTTTAACGGCGGAGGGGTACCTACGCCTCACGAACTGGCCTTATGAAAAACGCGATTATCAAGACAAGCGCAAAGACTGTGCTGCCGGTGGGATCCCGGAATACTGGATTGTGGATCCCGCTAAGCAGTCGGTTTCCGTGTTGCGCTGGGTTGGTGGGGAATACGAAGACGAGGTTAAAACCGGCCCTGAACGCATTGTTGCCTCGGTTTTGCCCCAGCTAGATTTGAGCGTGGAAGAAATCTTGCAAGCGCGTCGTTCTGTGTAGTGTTCCGTGCTGCATACTTTGCCAGGAGAAACTTATGCCGATTGGAGTGCCTCGCGTTCCCTACCGTCTGCCCGGTGAGCCCTACAGCCAGTGGATCAGCCTCGACGACCGCCTCTACCAAGAGCGGATCTTGTTTATTGGCGAGCCCATCGATGACAATTTGGCCAATACTATCGTGGGGGTGATGCTCTACCTCAACTCCCAGGATCCGCAAAAAGACATTGTGATGTACATCAACTCTCCGGGCGGCTCTGTGACGGCGGGCATGGCCATCTACGACACCATGAACCACATCAAGCCGGACATCGTAACCGTTTGCGTGGGCCAGGCAGCCTCGATGGCGGCCTTTTTGCTGGCTGCCGGCACCAAGGGAAAACGCTTTGCCCTGCCCCACTCCCGCATCATGCTGCACCAGCCTTCTCTGGGCACGATCCAAGGCCAGGCCAGCGATATCGAAATTCGCGCCCGCGAAACTCTGCGGGTCAAACGGCGCATGAATGAGATCTTGGCGCAAACCACCGGCCAACCGCTGGAGAAAATCGAGCGGGATGTGGAGCGAGACTTTTACCTCTCGGCCACGGAAGCCCAGGCTTATGGAATTGTCGACCGGGTGATCCAAGAGCGCTCGGAAGCCATGGCCAGCTAAGGGGGATTTTGGCTCGCTGCAAAAAGAAGACCTGGGCAAGATTCCGAATCAAGCGGAGTGAACCGGGAGATTGGCATCCAGTGAACCGAAAGCATTGGGTCAGAAGGAGCAGTGGATGGGCCGGTCTGCTGGTGTTCCTGCTGTATCCCCCCTATCCAGCTTTGGCTTTGCCCCCGGCTTTTGAGCTCCCTGAGGAGGTGCTGCGGGCTCAGCCAGATTTGCAGGCTCGCTCTCCGGTCGATAATCAGCCCCTCACCGCCGGCGAAGCTCTGCAACTCCAAGCAGCGCTGGGGGCCCGGCCCGAAACCGGATCTGTTTCTCCAGAGGTGGAGCGGCTGATCTTTTTGCTCAGGCTGCGCAAGGGGTTGCGCGACCTGTTTCCTTTTTTGTTCCCATAGCCTTTGATCTGGCCTTCACCCCCTGTCCCCCTCTCCCCAAGGGCGAGGAGGGATCCCTTTCTGGTAGCGGTAGGGGCCGGCGCGGGATCCCCAGGTTTGCTGACCGGTGGTGGCGTCAAAGCCGCGATCCCAGGTGATGAATTCCTGGGCTGTGAGGTCAAACTCGATGTGGATGTGGGTGCTGTCACCGGGGTTGAGACGGCAGCCGCCGCCCGGCAGCATCTGGCCATGAAAGCAGTTGGGACGTTTTTCCACCAAAATGCGGCAGCCGGGCAAATGCTCCAGGTCTGCCAGAGAAAGCTGCGCCAAGCGCTGCGGATCCTGAGAGGCGCCTGCCCAAGCCGCTTGATCCCGCAACTTGTAGTTCTCGATCCGCAAGGGATCCGCCAACACCTGCAGCACTCGGCTGCGGTAAAACCGGCCCGGCGTGTGCTCGTTAAATTGCTCGGTAAAAAAGCCGATCCCCTCTGAAAACAAGCGGGGTAGGCGCACGTACCAGAGGCTGACCGGCACAAACCACACCGGTTCTGCCATGGCTTGGGCGCGGTTGCTGTAGTAACCTTCTAGCCAATCGGCCAAGGTCTGCAAGTCGGAATCGGCAGTTGCCGCAGCAGAAGCTGTCATGGGCAGGAAAGAGGGTTGCCTGTCTTCAGGGATTTCTCGATTGTACGGCTATGCCAAGGGGGGGTGGGGGCCGAGCAGTAGGGGCCGCCTCGATCTTGTCTGGAGAGGTCAAGATTGGCTTGGCTGGTCATAGCTGTTGTCGCTGCCGCTGTTGCCGCTCCAGGGCCTCGAACAGGGCTTGAAAATTGGCCTCTCCAAAGCCCGTGGCCCGGCCTAGCCGTTGAATGACTTCAAAGAAAAAGGTGGGCCGGCCAAATAGAGGTTGGGTAAATGTTTGCAGCAGAAGGGGACGATCCTGGCCATCAGAGGCGGGCAGGGTGGCATCCAGAAGGATCTGCTGCTCCACCAGGTCTTGCCAGGAGATGGCCTGTCCAAGGGCGGAACGGAGCGCCAACCCCAACTCCCTTTCCAGGCTGGTATAGTACTGCGGCGGCACCTGCAAAAAGTCCACTCCCCCCTGCCGCAACCGCCGCAGGCTGGCAACGATATCCGGGCTGTGCAGCGCCGCGTGCTGAATGCCCGGGCCACCATGGGCATCCAAAAACTCCTGAATCTGAGAAGCGGCGCAGGTGGGTTCGTTGATGGCCCATTGGATCCCGGCTTCTGGATCCCCTACCACCACGCTTTCCAGGCCAGAGGTGTCGGTGTGGATGCTGTAACGGTACAGATGCCGCCAGCCCAGCACCTGGCCATACCAGTCGGCTGCCGCCTGCAGGGATCCCTGCTCCACGTTCAACACCACGTGATCCCAATGGGAGAACAGGCCTGCTTCCGCAGGGGTGACGTTGGAGGGGCCGGGGACGAGAGAATGCCGGATCCCGTAGGGGGTGTGGAGGCAGAGCGCCGCTGCTGCCGGGATCCATTCCACTGGGGCGCCTCGCCCCCGCAACAGCTCCGCCAAGGCCGGTAGCTCCTGCTCCCCCACCGCCAAAGCCACATCCACCACCCCCGGCGAATGCTGCTGCAAATAGCGATCCACCTCGTCCCCCGCCCGTGCCGGCTGAGACAGGCGCACGCGCAGGGATCCCTGCCGCAGATCCAGGGTGTTGCCGGCCTCGCTTTCTAGTCGGAAGCCCCAAACCCGACAAAAGTGTTCCCGCCAACGGGGCAGATCCCAAAGGTAGAAGTGCAGGTGATGGATCCCTTGGACAATTCGAATGGACTGGTCCATAGAAAGCGCACGGCTAACACGAACGCCAGGTGTTCTGGTGTTTTCCCGGCAACAGGTAACCGGGGCCGCCCTAACCCAGCATAGGCTGGCCCTTTGGCGAGGGAAAAGGTCAAAACCCTTTCCAGCAAACCCTTAAGACAACATTAAAAACACGCTTAAAAATGCGCCCACAAAAACATCTTCGCAGGGCAAAGGACTAAAATTGAAGTGGGCGAGGTGTATGGCCAACATCCAAAAAAAGAAACAGCAGAGTTGCTAAAAGCTCTCCCTCAAGTCAGTCACCAGGCCCTCTCTTTTGCAAAGATTGTTGTAGCTTTTGGCAGTTGCTGGGGCGCCGCCTTGCCCTATTGTCAGCCTATTGGCGGAGTTGTCAGGCGTCATAGTTGGGAGGATTGTTATGATAGCGAGCGCGCAGCGTTCTGTAGCTTTGTCTACAGAATCGAAGGCCGAAAAAAATACAGAACGCAAAGTATCTGATCAAGCAGTTGCGAGAGATTTTCTGCCGGGACGGTGGCAGCGCTGCATCGATGTCCGAGATTTTATTCAGCGCAATTACACTCCCTACACCGGGGATGAAAGCTTTTTGGCGCCGGCCACCGAGCGCACCCAACGGCTGTGGGCCAAGGTTAAGGATTTGATGGCGCTGGAGCGGGAGCGGGGGGTTTTGGATGCCGACACCGACCTTCCTTCCAGCATCACCAGCCACCCGCCGGGCTATATCGACCGGGAGCTGGAGCAAATTGTAGGTCTGCAGACAGACAAGCCCCTGAAGCGGGCCATCCTGCCCTTTGGCGGCATCCGCCTGGTAGAGACGGCCCTCAAGGCCTACGGCTACGAGCTGGATCCAAAGGTTAAGGAGATCTTTACCAAATACCGCAAGACCCACAACGACGGAGTCTTCGACGCCTACACGGAGGAGATGCGCCGCTGCCGCCGCTCTGGCATCATCACCGGCTTGCCGGACGCCTATGGGCGGGGCCGCATCATCGGTGATTACCGGCGGGTACCTCTCTACGGGGTGGATCGGCTGATTGAAGACAAGGAGGCGCAAAAAGCCAGCCTCGACCTGGACACGATGGATGAAGAGACCATCCGCCTGCGGGAGGAGCTCTCAGAGCAGATCAAAGCCCTGCACGAGCTCAAGGAAATGGGGGCCAGCTACGGCTTTGACCTGGGCCGTCCGGCAGCCAACGCCCGCGAAGCCATCCAGTGGCTGTACCTAGCCTACCTGGCAGCGGTCAAAGAGCAAAACGGCGCCGCCATGTCTCTGGGGCGGGTCTCCACGTTCCTAGACATCTACATCGAGCGGGATCTGCAGGCCGGGATCCTCACCGAAGAAGAGGCCCAGGAGCTCATCGACCACTTTGTCATGAAGCTGCGCATGGTCAGGTTTTTGCGCACGCCGGAGTACAACGAGCTCTTCAGCGGCGATCCCACCTGGGTAACTGAGTGCATTGGCGGCATGGGTCTAGATGGGCGGCCTCTAGTTACCAAGACCAGCTTCCGCATGCTGCACACCCTCTACAACCTTGGGCCGGCGCCGGAGCCCAACCTGACGGTGCTCTGGTCGGAGCGGCTGCCGGAAGCCTTCAAGCGCTACTGCGCCAAGGTCTCCATCGAAACCAGCTCCATCCAGTACGAAAACGACGACCTGATGCGCCCCTACTGGGGGGATGACTACGGCATCGCCTGCTGCGTATCGGCCATGCGCATTGGCAAGCAGATGCAGTTTTTTGGGGCGCGGGTAAACCTGGCCAAGTGCCTGCTCTATGCCATCAATGGCGGCCGGGACGAGATCTCCGGCGAGCAGGTGGCCCCGGCCTATGCCCCCATCACCTCTGAGGTGTTGGAGTACGACGAGGTGTGGCCGCGCCTGGTGCAGATGATGGCCTGGCTGGCCAAGACCTACGTCAACACCATGAACATCATCCACTACATGCACGACAAGTACTGCTACGAGCGCCTGGAGATGGCCCTGCACGACCGGGATATCCTGCGCACGATGGCCTTTGGCCTGGCTGGCCTGTCGGTGGTGGCGGATTCCCTCTCGGCCATCAAGTACGCGCGGGTGCGGGCCATTCGGGATGAGCGGGGCCTAGTGGTGGATTACGCGGTGGAGGGCGACTTCCCCAAATACGGCAACAACGACGAGCGGGTTGACCAGATTGCGGTGCAACTGGTGCAGACCTTTATGGCGGAGCTGCGCAAGCACAAGACCTACCGCAACGCCATCCCCACCCAATCCATCCTCACCATCACCTCTAACGTGGTCTACGGCAAGAAAACCGGCAACACCCCCGACGGGCGGCGGGCCGGCGAGCCCTTTGCGCCGGGGGCCAACCCCATGCACGGCCGCGACACCAAGGGGGCAGTGGCGTCGCTGGCTTCCGTGGCCAAGCTGCCCTACGACGACGCGCTGGATGGCATCTCCAACACCTTCTCCATCGTGCCGGCGGCCCTAGGTCGCACCGCCGAGGAGCGGGTTGCCAACCTGGTGGGGCTGCTGGATGGCTATGTGCGGGATGAGGGCTTTCATTTGAATGTGAACGTCTTCAACCGCGAAACCCTGCTGCAGGCCATGGAGCACCCCGAGCTCTACCCGCAGCTCACCATCCGGGTGTCTGGCTACGCGGTGAACTTCATCAAGCTTACCCGCGAACAACAACTGGATGTGATTAACCGCACCTTCCACCAGCACTTCTAAACAGCGGGGCGGGGGATCTCGGAAGGCTGCCCATAGCAGGGCCGAGGGAAGGGATCCCCCATCCCCACGCAAGGAGGTTCGATGAGCTATAGCGTTTTGGACTTGGTTAGAGACTACGCGGCGGGACGGCGAGATTTCCAAGAGCTCGAGCTGCCCCGTGCAGACCTGCAGGGCATCCACCTAGCCGGCACCGACCTGCGCTCTGCCGATTTCAGCGGGGCCAACCTGGCGGGTGCCAACCTGCGGGGGTGTGATCTCAGCTTTGCCGATTTCAGCGATGCCAATCTATCAGGAGCCGATTTGCGGGGATGTCTCCTCTTTGGCAGCAATTTCCGCGGTGCCCTCTTGGAAGGGGCTTTGCTGGATCACGCCGATTGCGATGCCTATACCCATTTCCCGGCGGGCTTTGATCCCAAAGCCCATCGCCTGCACAACATCTCGGCAGGTGTTTCCCAGTAGGGGGATCTTTCCATGGGTTGTCAACCGTTAAGAAAAACACAGTCTGGGTAAAGTCCAGATTTCATAAGGAAGAAAACCGTGATGTGCATAACATGGCCAGCAATTGGGAAGAAAACCTCAAGATTAGTTGATATTTTGCAAAAGCCATTGAGGATAGAAGTATGGATACCCCGCTCAACCCCTTGACGCCGATAACCGGCCGCATTCACTCGGTCGAGACCTGTGGCACGGTGGATGGGCCAGGGATCCGCTTTGTCATCTTCCTACAGGGCTGTCCTCTGCGCTGTCTGTACTGCCACAATCCCGACTGTCGGGATCCCAATGCCGGCCAGGTGGTGACGGTGGACTCCCTCATGGCGGAGATCCAGCGCTGCCGCAATTACTACCTCAAGGGTGGGGGAGTCACGGCCAGCGGGGGGGAACCGTTAATGCAACCCAACTTTGTGGCCGAGATTTTCCGCCGCTGCCACGAGCTGGACTTGCACACGGCGCTGGACACTTCCGGCTACGCGCCCTTGGGAGTGGCCAAGCCGGTTTTGGCCCATACGGATTTGGTGTTGCTCGATATCAAGTCCTATCTGCCAGATCTTTATCGCAAAGTTACCGGCGTTTCGCTGCAGCCCACTCTCGATCTGGCTCGCTATTTGGATCAGATTCACAAGCCCACCTGGATTCGTTTTGTTCTCGTTCCTGGACTAACAGATCCTGAGGAAAACATCAAGGGCTTGGCTGAGTTTGTGGCCACTCTATCCAACGTGGAGCGGGTGGAGGTTTTGCCCTTTCACAAGATGGGGGAATACAAATGGCAGCAGTTGGGACTGCCCTACACCCTCAGCGATGTCCAGCCGCCCACCCCGGAACAGATCAACCACGCTTTGCAAATCTTTCGCGAGCGGGGATTGGTGGCGGTTTAATGGCTGCTAAGACTTAGCTTATTGCCGTAGCAACAGTAACAACAACAGAGCCAATCCCCATTTGCATCAGCTTGATCCCAAAGTCATCTCTAAAATTCTTAGGCTGTCCCTAAAGTAGCGCTAGGTTGAACTTATAGACTAGGAGCTGGTCAACTCTGGCAGATGGAAAAATAGAGGAGGGATCCCCAGTGGAAGTGCGCGTAACCTACCAGAATGGCGTTCAATTTCAAGCCGAAAGCCGCGGCCATCGCATCCTCAGCGATCAGCCCTTGGACAACCACGGCCAAGATCAGGGAATGACGCCGCCGGAGTGGTTTTTGGCCTCTTTGGGTGCTTGTGTTGGCTTTTATGCCGTCAAGTATCTGGAAGCGCGGCAGTTGGATCCTCGAGGGCTGGAAGTGGTTGTTACTGCAGATAAAGTTGAGCACCCCAGCCGCTTAGACAACATTTGCATTCGCGTTCAGACGGGGATCCCGCTCGACGAAAGGCAGCAAAAGGGTCTGGAAAAAGCTGTCGACGCTTGCATCATCCACAACACCCTCACCCATCCCCCAAAAATGACCACCGAGATCCAGGTTCCCGCACCTGTGGGCGCTTAGCCAGCCAGTGAGCCTATGGAGTTTTCCAGCAATTTCTAATGGTTGCCTCAACTCTTAACCCGTATGGATGTGATTTTGGAGGGATCCACCTATGCCTGTTACCAATCTCGAGGAACTGGAAGCCTTAATCCAGCAGGTGAAAGCTGCCCAGGCTGAGTATGCCACCTTCACCCAGGAGCAGGTGGATCGAATCTTTCACAAAGCTGCCCTGGCAGCCAACAACGAGCGGATCCCCTTGGCCAAGTTGGCCGTAGAGGAGACCGGCATGGGCATTGTGGAAGACAAGGTGATCAAAAATCACTTTGCCTCTGAATACATTTACAACAAGTACAAACACGAGAAAACCTGTGGCGTCATTGAGCGGGACGAGAGCTTTGGCTACGAGCGCATTGCTGAGCCGGTGGGGCCTTTGGCAGGCATTGTGCCGGTCACCAACCCCACTTCGACAACGGTTTTCAAAGCCCTCATCACTCTGAAAACCCGCAACGCCATCATCTTTGCGCCTCACCCCCGCGCCAAACGATGCACCATTGCCGCGGCCAAGGTGGTCAAAGAGGCGGCTGAGGCGGCAGGCGCGCCTGTGGGCTTGATTGGCTGGATTGACGAGCCCACGATTGAGCTTTCTCAGGCTTTGATGCAGCATCCGGAGGTGAAATTGATCCTGGCCACCGGCGGCCCCGGCATGGTCAAGGCGGCCTATTCCTCCGGCCACCCCTCGCTGGGCGTGGGGGCGGGCAACACGCCGGCGGTCATCGACACCAGTGCCGACATTCCCATGGCCGTCAGTTCAATCTTGCTCAGCAAAACTTTTGACAACGGCATGATCTGCGCCTCGGAACAGGCGGTGATTGTGGTGGAGGCCGTTTATGAGCAGGTGAAGGCGGAATTTTGTCATCAAGGGGCCTACTTTTTGGATCCGGAACAAACGCAAGCGGTGCGCCGCATCCTCCTCAAGGATGGCCGTCTCAATCCAGCTATTGTCGGCCAATCGGTGCAGACCATTGCCGCTCTAGCCGGGATCCAGGTACCCGAAGGCAGCAAGCTGCTGATTGGGGAAGTGGACAAGGTGGGGCCCGAAGAGCCGTTTTCCTACGAAAAATTGGCCCCTGTTTTGGCCTTCTACCGTGCCAAGGATTTCCACAGCGCCGTCGAGGTTGCTGTCCAACTGGTCAATTTCGGTGGGCGGGGCCACACCTCTGTTTTGTATACCGATCCCGCCAACCAGGACGATATTGCCTACTTTGAGCATGCCCTCCAAACAGCGCGGGTGCTGATCAACACCCCCTCTTCCCAGGGGGCGATTGGGGATCTCTACAACTTTAGGCTGGATCCCTCGTTAACTTTGGGCTGTGGCACGTGGGGGGGCAACTCGGTCTCCGACAATGTGGGGCCGCGCCACCTGCTCAACATTAAAACCGTGGCCTACCGGCGGGAAAATATGCTCTGGTTCCGGGTGCCGCCCAAGATCTACTTCAAGCCGGGATGTCTACCGGTGGCGCTGCGGGAGTTGGCCGGCAAAAAACGGGCTTTTTTGGTGACCGATAAGCCCCTCTTCGAGCTAGGTGTGCTGCAGCCGGTTACCCAGGTTTTGGACGAGCTGCACGTGAACTGGGATGTCTACCACGATGTGGAGCCGGATCCCACCCTCAGCAACGTCAACCGCGGCTTGGAGCAGTTGCGCCAGTTTCAGCCAGATGTCATCATCGCCGTGGGTGGCGGATCCCCGATGGACGCGGCCAAGGTGATGTGGCTGATGTACGAGCAGCCCCAGGTGGAGTTTGAAGGCCTGGCGACGCGCTTCATGGACATCCGCAAGCGGGTCTACGAGCTGCCGCCGCTGGGGCAAAAAGCCCAACTGGTCTGCATCCCCACCACTTCCGGGACGGGATCCGAGGTAACGCCCTTTGCGGTGGTGACCGATGACCGGGTGGGGATCAAGTACCCCCTGGCCGACTACGCCCTCACCCCCAGCATGGCCATTGTCGATCCGGATCTCACCCTGAAGATGCCCAAGAAGCTGACGGCTTACGGCGGCATCGATGCCCTCACCCACGCCTTGGAAGCCTATGTCTCGGTGATGGCCAGCGAGTTTACCGACGGGCTGGCGCTGCAGGCAATTAAGCTGCTGATGACCTACCTGCCGCGGGCCTACGAGAAGGGAGCTGAGGATCCAGAAGCGCGGGAAAAAGTCCACTACGCCGCCACCCTTGCCGGCATGGCCTTTGCCAACGCCTTTTTGGGGGTGTGCCACTCCTTGGCCCACAAGCTGGGATCCACCTTCCACCTGCCCCACGGCCTGGCCAATGCCCTGATGATTACCCACGTCATCCGCTACAACGCCACCGACGCCCCCTTCAAGCAGGCCATCTTTCCCCAGTACCGCTACCCCAACGCCAAGCACCGCTATGCCGAAATTGCCGATTACCTGCAGTTGGGGGGAGCCAATGATGATGAAAAGGTCATGCGCCTTATCGAGGCCATCGAGGAGCTGAAGCGGAAGCTGGGGATCCCGGCCAGCATTCGCGAGGCCCTCAGCGAGAGCGAGCAGGCCTTTTACGACCGTCTGGAAGCGATGGCGGAGCAGGCTTTTGATGACCAATGCACCGGCGCCAACCCCCGCTACCCCCTCATTCAGGATATGAAGGAGCTGTACGTCTTGGCCTATCGGGGCTGCCGGGTGGAGGCTGCCCTCTACCACCAGCCGGAGCCGGCTCTGGTTTAAGGTCGGCCTTCCTCCCCGCCAAAACGTACTTCTCCCTTCCCTCCTTGCAACGGCTATGGCTACGCTGCACCGCCCCGATCCCAGCCTGGACATCTGGAAGGCCAGATCCCACCCCTTAGATCCCATTTTTCTGCCCCGCTCGGTGGCGGTGGTGGGGGCAACAGAGCGCGAGGGCAGTGTGGGGCGCACGGTGCTCTGGAACCTCATCAGCCACCCCTTTGGCGGCACGGTCTACCCGGTCAACCCCAAGCGGCACCAGGTGTTGGGCATCCGGGCCTACGAGCGGCTCTCTGCTCTGCCGGAGCCGGTGGATCTGGCCATCATCGCCATCCCGGCAGCCGGGGTGCCGGCGGTTATCCAAGAATGCGTCGAGACCGGCGTCAAGGGGGCCATTGTCCTCTCGGCAGGCTTTAAGGAAATTGGCCCGGAGGGGCTGGAGCTGGAAAAGGCCATCCAAGAGGCTGCCCGCGGCAAGCTGCGCCTCATTGGTCCCAACTGCCTGGGGATCCAAAATCCCCACACCGGCCTCAATGCCACCTTTGCTGCCCAGATGGCCCGACCCGGCAACGTGGGGTTTATCAGCCAAAGCGGGGCGCTCTGCACCTCGATCCTGGACTGGAGCCTGCGGGAAAATGTCGGCTTTAGCGCCTTCATCTCCCTGGGATCCATGCTGGATGTGGGCTGGGGGGATCTCATCGACTATCTGGGCGAGGATCCCCATACCCACAGCATTGTCCTCTACATGGAGTCGATTGGGGACGCGCGGTCGTTTGTGTCGGCGGCCCGCGAGGTGGCGCTGAGCAAGCCCATTATGGTCATCAAGGCGGGGCGTACCCAGGCGGCGGCCCAGGCGGCAGCTTCCCACACGGGATCCCTCACCGGCAGCGACGCGGTTTTGGATGCAGCCTTCCGCCGCTGCGGTGTGCTGCGGGTGGATCACATCGAAGACCTCTTCGACATGGCGGAGGTGCTGGCCAAACAGCCCCGCCCGCAGGGCCCCCACCTCAGCATCCTCACCAATGCCGGCGGACCGGGGGTGCTGGCCACCGACACCCTCATCCGCGCCGGGGGATCCCTGGCCCAGCTCTCTCCCCAAACCCTGGAGCAGCTTAACTCCATCCTGCCGCCCCACTGGAGCCACGGCAATCCCATTGATATTTTGGGCGATGCCGGGCCGGAGCGCTTTGCCCAGGCGCTGGAGATCGTGCTGCGGGATCCCGCCAGCCAGGGCTGTTTGGTGATCCTCACCCCCCAGGCGATGACGGATCCCACCGCCACTGCTGCCAAGGTGGTGGAGACCTGGCGGCGCAGCGGCTCCCGGCAGCCCATCCTGGCCAGTTGGATGGGGGGAGACTTGGTGGATGCCGGCGAGCAGATCCTTAACCAAGCGGGGATCCCCACCTACCGCTATCCGGATCAGGCGGCACGGGTGTTCAGCTATCTGTGGCGCTTTAGCGACAACCTCAAGGCCCTCTACGAAACTCCCACTCTGCTCCCTGCAACAGCGGTCGAGCGCGAGAGGGTGCAACCCATCCTCGGCCAAGCCCGGCAGCAAGGTCGCCGGCTCTTAACCGAGGTCGAGTCCAAGGAGATCCTGGCCGCCTACGGGATCCCGGTGGTGCCCACGCGGGTGGCCAATAGCCCGGAAGCAGCGGTAGAGGCCGCCGCAGAAATGGGCTACCCGGTGGTGCTGAAGCTCTACTCCCACACCCTCACCCACAAGAGTGACGTGGGCGGTGTGCAGCTCAACCTGCCCGATGCCGAAGCGGTGCGGCGGGCCTTCGCCCAGATTCGCCGCAACGTCAGTGAGAAAGCAGGGCCAGAGCACTTCCAAGGGGTGACGGTGCAGCCGATGATCCGCACCGACGGCTACGAGCTGATCCTGGGCAGCAGCGAGGATCCCCAGTTTGGGCCGGTGTTGCTGTTTGGCAGCGGCGGCCAGTTGGTGGAGGTGTTCCAGGATCGCGCCATTGGCCTTCCCCCCCTCAACACCACCTTGGCGCGCCGCCTGATGGAGAATACCCTCATCTACAAGGCCCTCAAGGGGGTGCGGGGACGCCGAGCCGTCAATCTGGAAGCGCTGGAACAGCTTTTGGTGCGCTTCAGCCAACTGGTGGCCGAACAGCGGCAGATCCAAGAGATCGACATCAACCCCCTGCTGGCCTCGGGCGAGCAACTGCTGGCTTTAGATGCCCGCGTCATTTTGCGCTCGGAGCAAGAACCCCCCGTACCGTTGGCCATCCGCCCCTACCCCAGCCAGTACAGTTGGCCCTTCCGCGAGGGCATCACCATCCGCCCCATCCGTCCCGAAGACGAGCTGCTGGTGATCCAGTTTCACCGCCACGTCTCCGACTACAGCATCTACCTGCGCTACTTCCACCCCATCAAATACAGCGCCCGCATCGCCCACGAGCGCTTGGTTCGCATCTGCTTTAACGACTACGACCGCGAGATCGCCCTGGTGGCGGAAAAACAGGAGCCAGAAGCTACAATCCTCGGCATCAGCCGCCTCTCCAAAAAACACGGCCTTCCCGAAGAAGCCGAGTTTGCCCTGTTGGTGGCGGATCCCTACCAAAGACAGGGGATCGGCACGGAGCTGCTGACCCGCCTGATTCAGGTGGCCCGCTGCGAAGGGATCCGGCGCCTCACCGGCGAGGTGCTCAGCGAAAACGAGGGCATGCGCCGCCTCTGCAGGCGCTTGGGGTTCCAGTTGCTCCCCTCTTCAGAGGATCCCGGCCTCCTCAGGGCCACGCTGGATCTTGCTGCCGATGCGGCGCTCCCCACCCCCTGCCCTGCCTAGGGATCCCTGGCCCTAAAAACGGTTTGCCGACCGGCTTACCGTAGAATGTGAAGAGCGGCAGCCAGCCTCACGGGTTGCAAAGCCCTTCAGCTCCCCTCTCCCTTTGGGAGAGGGGCTGGGGGTGAGGGACACAGAAGTGGAGAAGTTTTTGGGGATAGGGGTGAACATGGAAGGGACAGCAGGGAACCCATTGGGGATCCCCTCACCTGTCGCGGTGGTCTGGTTTGGGAGAGTGGGGCGGTGGCTGGCGGTGGGATCCCTGCTCCTGGGACTCCTGCTGGGGCTGGGCGGCTGTGGGGTGGGATCCCAAGGGGAAGTGAGGATTCTCCTAGCTTCTTTTGCGGTGACCCGCGATGCCTACCGGCAGATCATCCCTGCCTTTGAGGCCCACTGGCTGGCCCAGACCGGCCAACAGGTGCGCGTAGAAAGCAGCTATGCCGGCTCGGCCACACAAGCGCGGGCGGTCATTGACGGGCTGGATGCCGATGTGGTGGCTCTGGCCTTGGGCCTGGATGTGGAGCGCCTTGTGGCTGCCGGTCTCGTTCGACCAGGCTGGGAAAGCCGCACGCCCAACCAAGGGATCGTCACCCGCTCAGTGGCGGCAATCGTCACGCGGCAGGGCAACCCCCACGCTATCCACTCTTGGCTGGACCTGGCCCGGCCCGGCTTGCAGGTGGTTACCGCCAACCCCAAAACCTCAGGGGGCGCCCGCTGGAACTTTTTGGCTCTCTGGAGTGCTGTCCCTGAACCCCAGGCCCTGGCCTTCACCACCCAGGTCTACAAAAACGTCCGCGTCCTGCCGCGGGACTCGCGGGAAGCCACCGATGTCTTTTTCCAAAAAGGGCAGGGGGATGCCCTGCTCACCTACGAACAGGAGGTGATCCTGGCTGGCCTGCGCGGCCAGCCCTTGCCCTACGTGGTGCCGGATCCCAACATTTCCATCGACAACCCCGTAGCCGTGGTGGATGCCACGGTGGAGCGAAAAGGAACCCGCGCCGTGGCCGAAGCCTTTGTGAACTACCTGTTTACTCCAGAAGCGCAGCGGGCCTTTGCCGAGGTGGGTTTCCGTCCGGTGGAGCCGACGGTGGCGCAAGAGTTTGCCTGGCGGTACCCTTCCATCGAGAAGCTGGTAACCGTTGCCGACCTGGGCGGCTGGGAAGCAATCCAAAACCGCTTCTTTGCCGATGGGGCTGTGTTTGACCGCATCCAAGCTGGGTTGTAGGGAGCCTCCCTTGTTTTGCATCCCCATTCAAGGTATCCTGGGAGCAGTATCAACGGTTTGTTGACAGGTTTACCGTAGATTAGAGGCTCCCTACCTCCTCAGGGATAGGCAGCGCCATCCGGCCAACCCTTAGCTAGGCAGAACCTATGGGCATCACCATTGCAGGGGTATCGAAGCGTTTTGGGCAGTTTCAGGCTCTCCACCCTACGGATCTCACCATTCCCACGGGATCCCTGGTTGCCCTGTTGGGGCCGTCGGGTTCCGGCAAATCTACCCTCTTGCGCCTGATTGCCGGCCTAGAAAAGCCGGACACGGGGCGGATTTTCCTCACCGGGCGGGATGCCACCCATGCCAGCGTCCAGGAGCGCAACGTCGGCTTTGTCTTCCAGCACTACGCCCTGTTCAAGCACATGACGGTGCGGCAGAACATTGCCTTTGGCCTGGAGATCCGCAAAGCTTCGCGGGCTGAGATCCGGGCACGGGTGGACGAGCTGCTGGAGCTGGTGCAACTGTCAGGGTTTGGGGATCGCTACCCCTCACAGCTTTCGGGGGGACAGCGGCAGCGGGTGGCTCTGGCCCGCGCCTTGGCAGTGGAGCCACAGGTGTTGCTCCTGGATGAGCCCTTTGGGGCGCTGGATGCCAGAGTGCGCAAGGAGCTGCGCCAGTGGCTGCGGCGCCTGCACGACGAGGTACACGTCACCACCGTCTTGGTCACCCACGACCAAGAGGAAGCCATGGAGGTGGCCGACCAGATTGTGGTCATGAACCAGGGGCGGATCGAACAGGTGGGATCCCCTGCCGAGATCTACGATCACCCGGCCACCCCCTTTGTCATGAGCTTCATCGGCCCGGTCAACGAGCTCTCTCCCCGCTCCCTGTTATCTTGCCAGCTTCCCGAGGCCCAGGCGGGCCCGCACCAGCTCTTCTTGCGCCCCCACGATGTGCAGATCGAGGTCAACCCCAATAGCAGCGGCGTCTCGGCTTGGGTCAAAGAGATCATCCACCTGGGGCGGGAGATCCAGGCGGAGCTGATTCTCAGCGATGGCGGATCCCTGTGGGCCCACCTCAGCCGCGAGCAATATGCCAGCCAGCCGCTGCAGGTGGGGCAGCAGGTCTATGTCCGCCCCAAGGTGGTCAAGGCCTTTCCCCTCAAAAAAAACGATAAGAAAACTGCCATGACCCCGCTGGCAATGGCGGGACGGAGTCCGATGTCGCTGGGAGCTTGAGGAAAGTTGCAGCAAGCCGGGTTTCAACTGTCTTGGCCGTGGCGGCTGAGCTTGGGCTATCTCTTCCTGATGTTGGCCTTGCCGCTGGCGGCCTTGATCGCCAAGTCCAGCAGCGTCGGCTGGGCGGAGTTCTGGCGGATCGCGACGGATCCGGTGGCCCTCTCCGCCTATGAGGTTACTTTTGTAACCGCGCTGCTGGCGGCTTTGGTTAACGGCGTAATGGGCACCCTGACGGCTTGGGTGTTGGTGCGCTACGCCTTCCCCGGCAAAAAGCTCCTTGAGGGGTTGATCGATCTGCCCTTTGCCCTGCCCACGGCTGTGGCCGGCCTCACCCTGGCAACCGTTTACAGCAGCAACGGCTGGATTGGATCCCTTTTGGCCCCCTTGGGGATCCGCATTGCCTTTACCCGGCTGGGGGTGGGGGTGGCGATGCTGTTTATCTCTTTTCCCTTTGTGGTGCGGACGGTACAGCCGGTGCTGCAGGAGCTGGAACGAGATGTGGAAGAGGCGGCCTGGAGCTTGGGCGCCTCCCGCTGGCAGACCTTCTGGCGGGTGGTGCTGCCCCAGATTTTGCCCGCCGTGTTGACCGGCGTGGCCCTAGGGTTTTCCCGCGCTGTGGGTGAATATGGCTCCATTGTTATCATCGCCTCTAGCATCCCCTTCCGGGATCTCATCGCGGCAGCGCTGGTGATCCAGCGGCTGGAACAGTACGACTATGCCGGGGCAACGGTGATCGGGACGGCGATGCTGGGGATCTCGTTCTTGTCGCTGGTGGTGATTAACCTTCTGCAAGCCTGGGGAAGTCGCCATGAAACCTGACGGGATAGCGGGTGTCCAACCGGAGCCATCGACAAACCCTTGGCTGTCGGGCCTGTTGATCGGCATTGTCGGGCTCTACATCGCCCTGCTGCTTGGGATCCCGGTGGTGAACATCTTTTATCAGGCGTTTCGAGAAGGGATCCCAGCTTTTCTCCAGCACCTGACCGAGCGGGAGCTGCTCAGCGCCCTCCGATTGACGGTGCTGACGGCGCTGGTTGTTGTTCCCCTCAATACTTTTTTTGGCCTCTGCGCCGCCTTGGCCTTGGCTCGCCGCCGTTTTCCGGGGCGGGCTTTGCTGCTCAGCTTGATCGATCTGCCCTTTTCCATTTCCCCGGTGGTGGCCGGCCTGATGCTGGTGCTCCTCTTTGGCCGTCAGGGTTGGCTGGGATCCTGGAACCTGCGGGTCATCTTTGCCTTTCCGGGCATTGTGCTGGCCACGGCTTTCATCACGCTCCCTTTTGTGGTGCGGGAGGTACTGCCGGTGTTGGAAGAGGCCGGCAGCGAGGAAGAAGAAGCCGCCAAAACCCTGGGGGCCAATTCCTGGCAGATCTTCTGGCGCATCACCCTACCCAACATCCGCTGGGGACTCCTGTACGGCGTCATCCTGACCAATGCCCGCGCCATGGGGGAGTTCGGCGCTGTCGCGGTGGTCTCTGGCAACATTATTGGCCGCACCCAGACCCTTCCCTTATTTGTGGAAGATGCCTACCGCAGCTATGCCACGGGCTCGGCCTATGCGGCGGCAGTGGTGCTCTCCTTGCTGGCGGTGGTAACCCTGGTGGCCAAGGAGCTGCTGGAGCGGGGATCCCCTTCCCGCCGCATCTTCTAGAGGTCTGTTGGGATCTTTGCAATCAACGCTCTAACCCCCCTCTCCCTGAGGGAGAGGGGCCGGGGGTGAGGGCAGCCATGACCGCCATCGGCCAGGGTGTGGCTTAGACAGACTCGGTGAGGATCTCGGGCAGACAAACCTGGGTGCCCCCCAGGCCGCAGTAGCCGCGTGGGTTTTTGGCCAGGTACTGCTGGTGGTAGTCTTCGGCGTAGTAGAACTCTGGGGCGTCCAGGATCTCAGTGGTGATTTGGCCGTAGCCGTGGGCGCTCAGAGCCTGCTGGTAGAGATCGCGGGTTTTTTCCGCCAGCTCCCGTTGTGCCGGGGAATAGACGTAGATGCCGGAGCGATACTGGGTGCCCACATCATTGCCCTGGCGCATCCCTTGGGTGGGATCGTGGTTTTCCCAAAACACCTTCAAAAGCTGCAGGTAGCTAATCTGGCTGGGATCGTAAACCACCCGCACCACCTCGTTGTGGCCAGTCAAACCGGTGCAAACCTCCTCATAGGTGGGGTTGGGGGTATACCCGCCAGCGTAGCCCACGGCAGTGGTGAACACCCCGGGCAACTGCCAAAACTTGCGCTCCGCTCCCCAAAAGCAGCCCATGCCGAACAGGGCGAGCTCCATGCCCTCGGGAAAAGGGGGCTTTAGGGGCGTGCCCTTGACGTAGTGCCGGTTAATGATCGCCATTGGCTCGGAGCGGCCCGGCAAAGCCTCTTCCGGCGTGGGCAAGGTCAGCTTCTTGCTCAGTTTGCCAAAACCAAAGAGCGCCATGGCGGTAGCCCGATACATTCGTTAACATCTACCAGCCTAGCGTAGATAGCCGCTCTTGTCTCGAGAAAAGATTGGCAAGGGAGCGGCCTGGGGATTTCAGACCGCCAGCTCCACAACCACAGGGGCATGGTCGCTGGGCTTTTGTAGCCGCCGCGGCTCGACGTCGATCCAGCAGGCAGTGACCTTGTCCTGGAGCGGGGGAGAAAGGTAGAGGTGGTCGATGCGCCAGCCGCGATTCTTCTGAAACCCTCCGGCCCGGTAGTCCCACCAGCTAAAATGTCCGGGATCCGGGTTAAACTTGCGAAAGGCATCCTCAAACCCCAAAGCCAGGATCTCCCGCAGGGCCTGCCGTTCTGGCTCCGAGGCCATGATTTCTCCGGCCTTTTGGGGATCGTAGATATCGCGGTCTTCCAGGGCAATGTTAAAGTCCCCACAGAGCAAGATGGGATCCCCTTGGCTGAGGGCAACGGCCAGGTAGTCCTTCAGCGTGGCCAGCCAGCACAACTTGTAGGCGTACTTGTCGGATCCCACCGCCTCGCCGTTGGGCACGTAGAGGTTGAGAATGCGGATCCCGTGGTAGAGGGCACCGATCAGCCGCTTTTGCTCGTCCAGGTCTGCAGCCGCCGACAGCAGCGCGCCAAACCCCCGCTCCACCTTCTCCGGCACCTCCCGGCTGATTACGGCCACGCCGTTGTAGGACTTTTGCCCGTACACCTCCACATGAAAGCCTCGCTCCTCAAAGGGGGCGCGGGGAAAGTCCTCATCCACCACCTTGGTCTCCTGCAAGCAGAGCACATCCAGGGATCCCTGCTTGTCTAGCCAAGCCAAAACTTGCGGCAACCGGGTGCGAATGGAGTTGACATTCCAGGTGGCCACTTGCATAGCAGCAGGTTCCCAAGACAACGCTCAGGCCACCATTTTGGCCAAACCCAGGGGATGGATCCCCTGGGGCGAGACCGCGATCCGGTAGGGCAACACCTCGACCCCCGCCTGCAGCGCCTGGCGAAACAGATGGGCATAGCGGGGATCCCGTTCTGCGCCAGGGGCGAACTCGGTGCAATCGGCACGGTTGATCCAGTACAGCAGCAGAGCCCGCTGCCCTTGCCGGCGGATCTCAATCAAATCTTCCAGGTGTTTTTGCCCGCGAGTCGTCACCGTATCCGGGAAGAGGGCGCGGGATCCCACGGCCCAGGTGGTATTTTTAACCTCTAGGTAGGCCAAGCCAGAGTCTCCTATCAGCAGGAAGTCGATTTTGCTCCTGCCGCAGGTCACTTCCCGTTGCCAACGAGAAAACCCCGCCAACTGGGGAAACCACCCTTGTTCCAGCCCCCATTCCACCAGGCGATTGAGCAGGCCGGTGTTGATCCCCACCCACACTCCTTCCACCTGGATCATCTCCCAGGTGTAGGCCAATTTGCGCTTGGGATCGGGGTGATGGGAGAGGTACACAGGTGCCCCTACCTGGCAAACCCCCGTCATCGGCCCGGTGTTGGGGCAGTGAGCGGTTACCTGTTGCCCATTTTCCAGCTCCACCTCGGCAAAGAAGCGCTTGTAGCGGCTGCGCAACACCCCTCTGTGCAGGGAGGTCGGGAAACGATAGGGCAGCGCCCCCTGTTGGCCTGTCATTCGCAAGAGCTCTCCGATACAGCCTGTTAAGTAATCAAGGGGTACAGTAGCAACACTTAGCAAACCAAC